>NZ_JAQFUL010000002.1:0-189861 GCF_027716265.1 Bacillus cereus group sp. Bc031 | reverse complement strand
CCCTGTTGAATACAGAAATCATCTTCTTGATGCCGCCTAACTTTTTTTAAAATGTCCTTTACAAAGGGTACGGATTAAATTGGGACATCTCTTTTTTAAAAGGAATTTGTAATAAATTGTAGAATATAAGGAGCTGAAAGGGTGTGATTCCAATATTTATCGCAAAAAGAGAAAACGGAGAAAAAATTCATCTACTCGATCATCATGATGAAGAGCTTTTACACCATATGCGTAAAAGGGAAAGTTTCTTTTGCATAGCTTGCGGGAAGGAAGTACTAATGAGATTAGGAAAACAAAAAAGGTGGCATTTTGCTCATAAGAAAGTAGATTCATGTTTAGCCTTTTATGAAGCAGAATCTACATATCATATGTACGGTAAAGAATTGTTATATCGGTGGTTCAAACGTCAAAATGTTCATGTAGAGATAGAGCATTATCTACCAGAGATTCAGCAACGACCGGATATTTTTATAGAGAGAGCAGGGAGAAAAATTGCGATTGAATATCAATGCGCCAATCTTTCTATAGAGCAGCTCTGCAAACGAACCTATTCGTATTGGAAAGCTGGTATACAAGTCATTTGGATTATTGGTGGAAATCAATTGAAAAAGCACTCTGCATACTGGATGAAATTCTCCTCAATTATGGCTTTCTCCTTACAATCTTATCCTCAGCCACTTCTTATTTTCTTCTGTTCGAAACAAAAATCATTTATGAAATGCACGTTTATTACATCATTTTCTACAAGCGTTGCTTTTTCACATATTATATATTTACCAATTGAAGCGACTACTTTTGAAATGCTCTTTTCTCCTGTTCCTTTCCAAAGGGAAGTATTAAACCGAGAATGGAAGAAGCGAAAGGATTATTTTCGTCAAAACGCTTTGCCCATCTTGAAGTATAATGATAAGTCACTATTACGCCTCTTATATCAATGTAAATGTACCCCAGCAAATTTTCCTTCTGAAATTGGTGTGCCACTCCCGTCCTCATTTGCTTTTCAAACAAATTCATTTATATGGCAAGCTTTTCTATATATGAAGTGTATAGGTGAGCTTGCGGTAGGGGATTGTATTTCCCTCAAGTACGTGTGTAGTTATATAAAAAAGTATACGAAAAGGCGTATGCTCCCGTACTTTTCACAGCATATATGGAAAGTGGCAGTTACTGAATATATGACATTTTTATGTTATGTAGGTGTCTTGCAGAGAGTAGGGACTTATAAGTACCGGAAAATACGGGGGATATCCATGTTAAAAACAGAGGAGGAAGTTATGAAATATGATGAAAGGAGTTTAGCGTATGCCTTATCTTTATTTGAGGCAAAGTACAACATGAGAGAAGGAAAAGCGGATATAATAAAGACTAATCGTGAAGGAATTACATAAGAAAAATCGAATTGTATGTAAGTAGAGATATTTAAAGGAGGGCTTAAAGCATGTCTGAACAAAACACAACAAAAACATTACCGGATCGTAACGAAATTGAAGAATCAAGTACGTGGCGATTAGAAGATATTTTCCAAACAGATGCAGAATGGGAACAAGAATTCCAAGCTATTAAAGAGCTATTACCGAAGTTAACTGAATTTAAAGGGAAACTTGGTGACTCTGCGAACAATTTACTTGAAGCATTGCAATATGAAGATGAAATTTCAATGCGATTAGGTAAGTTATATACATATGCACATATGCGTTACGATCAAGATACAACAAACTCTGTGTATCAAGCGTTAAATGATCGCGCGACAAATTTATATTCACAAGTATCTAGTAGCACAGCATATATTGTGCCTGAAATTTTATCGATTTCAGAAGATACATTGCAAACATTCTTGAAAGAAAATAGAGACTTAAGTGTATATGAACATGCGTTAGAAGAAATTACGCGTCAACGCCCTCACGTATTATCTGAAGCGGAAGAGGCTTTATTAGCAGAAGCATCTGAAGTAATGAGTGCGTCAAGTAATACATTTGGTATGTTGAATAATGCGGATTTGAAATTCCCATCTATTAAAGGTGAGGATGGAGAAGAAGTAGAAATTACACATGGCCGTTACATTCAGTTTTTAGAAAGTGATGATCGTCGTGTGCGTGAAGATGCATTCAAAGCTGTATATGAAACGTACGGGAAATATAAGAACACATTTGCAAGTACGTTAAGCGGAGCTGTGAAGCGTAATAACTTTAATGCACGCGTTCGTAAATATGACTCTGCACGTCAAGCAGCATTAAGTAATAATAATATTCCTGAAGCGGTGTATGATCAACTTGTTCAATCTGTAAATGACAATTTACACTTGCTACATCGTTACATTGATATTCGTAAGCGAGCACTAGGGCTTGATGAGCTTCATATGTATGATTTATATACACCACTTGTACCAGAAGTGAAAATGAATGTGAAGTATGAAGAAGCGCAAGACATGTTATTAAAGTCTTTACATGTACTTGGTGATGAATATGTTGATATTTTGAAAGAAGCATATGAAAATCGCTGGGTAGATGTGTATGAGAATAAAGGAAAACGAAGCGGAGCATATTCATCTGGTGCCTATGGAACAAATCCTTATATTTTAATGAACTGGCATGATAATGTAAATAATTTATTTACACTTGCTCATGAATTTGGCCATTCTGTCCATAGTTACTACACAAGAAAAACGCAGCCGCACGTATACGGGGATTATTCAATCTTTGTTGCGGAAGTAGCATCAACTTGTAATGAAGCGCTTCTAAACGATTATTTATTAAAAACGACAGAAGATAAGAAAGAGCGTCTATACTTATTAAATCATTATTTAGAAGGATTCCGTGGTACTGTATTCCGTCAAACGATGTTCGCAGAGTTTGAGCATATTATTCATAAGAAAGTACAAGAGGGACATGCGGTAACACCAGACATGCTAACGGAGATCTACTATGATTTAAATAAGAAATATTTCGGTGATGCTTTAGTAATTGATGAAGAAATTGGTTTAGAGTGGTCTCGTATTCCGCACTTCTACTACAACTATTACGTATACCAATACGCAACAGGATTTAGTGCAGCAACGGCTCTATCTAAACAAATTTTAGAAGAAGGGCAACCAGCAGTAGAACGTTACATTAATGAGTTCTTAAAAGCAGGAAGCTCAGATTACCCAATTGAAGTGCTGAAAAAAGCTGGAGTAGATATGGCATCTCCAGAACCGGTAAAAGAAGCATTGCAAGTATTTGAAGAGAAATTAAATGAATTAGAAGCATTATTATTTGAAGAGAAGTAATAGAAAAGACGAGGAATTTGCCTCGTCTTTTTCTTGATGTCATTTTGTCGATATTTGTCGAGAGAATAAATCGAATTGTCTTCTTTTTTCTAAACTAGAAGGCAGTTTTACAGTTCATTAAAACCCTTTAAATCGTTTTTTATGGTTGAAATAAGAGAGAGCGATGACAATGACTCCAAATAAAAGAGGAAAGGCAATCATTTTAGGAAAAGCTTGTAGTAGGGAGAGGATGTACAAGAAAAAAGAAACAATGATAGCTAGAATGATAAGTAAAATATACGTTTTTTTCATACAAAACACCTCCAAAATAGCTTTTTTATAGCTTATTCAAAAATGAAAACGTTTAGAATGTGACAAAAGTGTGAAATTCGACAAAAGGGGTTGTCATCTGACGTCGAATCTTGTAATATAATAAGCGTGAACGAATTCACATACAAACATATACCCCTTTGTTTGAACGTGAAAATTTCTCCCATCCCCTTTAATATTTTTATAAGCCGTAAAGAAAAAGACCTGGTGTTTACACCAGGTCTTTTTCTTTTGCTATCCATTTCCAATAACGCTCACATTTTACGTCAATCATTTGTACTTTTCGTTTCAGTTGTAATTTTTTTAGTTCACGTTCAATTTCTTGCTTCGAGCAGTCATATATAAATGCTACTTCTTTTGAAGAGATAAATTGTGTCGCTTCCAGTAATACTTCTAAAGGTGGTAATGGCTCTGGCTCGATTTCACATTTTACAAGTTCTTTCAATAATTGTACGTAGACGTCGTAGGAATACGTTCCAGCGATTTTAATACCTTCTTCATCTGAATTTGCATGAAAGAATACGAGAGAAGGTATTTCTGTAATATGCATCTCATTTGTGAATTTTAAGTCACATTGGAAAGCCTTTTTTGCGCTAGCGGAATATAGGTCTTTTTTAAATTCTTCTACATCAATATTGCTATCTTTTGCGCATGCAAGTAATAATTCGCAGTCAGGATTTGATACATTTTCAAGGAAAATGTATTCTTGGAGTTTTCGCAAAAACTTCGAACCTGCTTTTCGGCCCTGCAACTCCGCTGCTTTAATTGCCATCGAAACTAAATATGGTGTTGACGATGCTTCTTGCATATGTACCTTTCCATCACATGAAAAACCTTGTAAACTTGTTGTCTTTTCCCACACAAATCGAATATTAGCAGGTTTATTCCATTTGTGTGAGGAAGCGTTCGTTCCGTCCACTTTTCCTGTTACGATATGACGAATAGAGAAGTATTTCCCGTATTCAAGCCATAGTTTAATAATAAAGGGCTCAATTTCCCAGCAATCTTTACAAAGTGGATCAATAAATAAATATGCTTCTACAGACTTATGCTCACATGCGGAAGGAGATGGCATATTGATATGCTTTGCTTCCTGTTTATCCATTATATTTCACCTGTTTCGTCTGGAGTATTAACCATATGCTGAGCAGTTAATGCTAAACGTTCAAAAACGAACTCTCTTATATGACCGTGCACTCCTGTGTCATCCATTGCTTGCTCCATGCACGATAGCCAAGCCTCTGCTCGTTTTGGAGTAATCTCAAACGGGAGATGGCGTGCTCTTAACATAGGATGACCATGTTCTTCCGTGTACAAATTAGGACCACCTAAATATTGTGTTAAAAATTGCTTCTGCTTCCTAGCTGTTTCTGTTAAATCATCCGGGAAGATGGGAGATAGGTCAGGGTGTTTACTGACATAGGAATAAAATGTGTCTACTAATATTGCAATGCATTGTTCACCGCCAATTGCTTCAAATGGTGTCATCGGTTGCTTGCTCATCCTTTTAAACTCCTTTTTCCATGAAATGTATATCTATTGTAGCAATGGAATGTTAGGGAGGGCAAATAAACCGCCTTCATAACGTTCTTTGCTTATTCTACAGATGTAAAAGAATCTTTTCTTTTTCAAAAAGTGAGATGTATCCACTAGTAGAACGTATTCACTAGTGGAATTTTCACTTTAGCGTGCTTTGTTTTGTTTGGCAAGGAAAAAGCGTTTTACTTTATTATTTGTATGACGGATTGGTATGTCGTGTTGCTTTAACAAATGAATAAAGGCAGCTTTGCCTGCTTCTTCATCTTGCACTTCAAATTCAATTTCATAATCATCGTGATTGTAATAGAAACTATGATCAAAGACAAGCGTTCCGCCTTCAAATAGTGTTTCGGCTCTTTCAGTTGTTAAACTACCCATATAAGTTAAAGCAGAAACAGGAATTTGTAATGTGTGTAGTTGATCTACTACAGCGCCTTGAATAATTGTATTTGTTTCCATCATCAATCTTGCTTCATCTGCTGTTATAACTTGATGCGTTTCTAACAAGCCGACCTCTGCAGGTTGTTTTAATGTTAATGTATAAGTTTCTCCTTTATGACGAATACGAAGTGCAGAGCCAGCTTCTTTTAATGAGAAGCTCGGTGTTTCAAAGTAGTGATTCACCTGTTTCGTAAATCCTTCAATAGAGAATGATTTACATAATGTATTGAATTCTTCTTCTGTAACAATATTTTTAAATTCAATTTCAATTTCTTGTGTCATTGTATGCGCGCTCCTTTTGAAAAATAATTCTTTACACATTATCGCTTTTTCACAAATTTGGTTCAATGTTTTATTTGTTTGCGTCCATGTTATGATACAATAATACTGTTAAGTAAGACAGGAAGTTGAGATGGAGGAGTTAGAGCATGCAAAATAAAATCCAAGTTAAGAGCGTAGAAAAGAGAGAGAATGCTCTTATTTTTTGTGCGGAAAATAGTGAAATAGAGGTAAAGGAGTTAAGTGCGCGTAATCACGTACTTGTAGACTCAGATAATTTATCATTTTTATATATCTTAGAAAACGAATCATCTTTCATTTATGTAAGCATTCCGCATACATGCTGGGAAGCAATGCATGAAGCGATGAATAACGACGTGGTTATGTTCGTTCGCGTGAATGACATTGAAATGGAATTAGAAGGTTTAAAAGAAGAAGTAGAATATTTAGTTGAAAATATTGAAGGTAATGCAAATTACGGAGAAGAACTAGTAACTGCTGTAGAAAAAGTATTTCTATAAGCAAATGGATTGATTTTGGTGGTGGTTGAAATGAATCGAAATTGGGAAGAATTTTTAGCACCTTACCACCAAGCGGTGGCAGAGCTGAAAGTGAAACTAAAAGGAATGCGTACTCAATTTGCAATGTTAACAGAGCATTCTCCAATTGAGTTTGTAACAGGAAGGGTAAAGTCTGTTGCAAGTATTATTGATAAAGCGGAGAAGAGAAATGTACCGTTAGACAGGCTAAGAGAAGATATGCAAGATATCGCGGGCCTTCGAATGATGTGTCAATTTGTTGATGAGATTAAGCCTGTTGTAGAATATCTTCGAAAACGAAATGACTTTGAAATCGTGGAAGAACGTGATTACGTCACGCAGAAGAAAGATAGCGGTTATCGTTCTTATCACGTTGTCATTAGTTACCCAGTTCAAACGATTCAAGGTGAACAAAAAGTATTGGTAGAAATCCAAATACGTACGCTAGCAATGAACTTTTGGGCAACAATTGAGCATTCTTTAAATTATAAATATAGTGGACGTTTTCCTGAAGATATTAAAATACGCTTGCAACGTGCAGCGGAAGCAGCATTTTTATTAGATGAAGAAATGTCTTCTATCCGTCTTGAAATTCAAGAAGCGCAGAAAGCTTTTTCAAGAAAGCAAGAAACGAAAGATTCCGAATCATAAACTAAAGGGTGTTGGGCGATGAAATTTACAATTATGTCAAAGGGAGATCAATCATCAGATGCACTGGCAAGCACGATGAAAGAATACTTGCTAGATTTTGGATTTATAATGGATGAAAAGGAACCCGATATTGTAATTTCTGTTGGGGGAGATGGAACGCTTTTATATGCGTTTCATCGTTATTATAATCGATTGGATGAAACAGCATTTGTTGGTGTACATACAGGGCATTTAGGTTTCTATGCAGATTGGTTACCGACAGAAGTAGAGAAATTAGTAATTGCAATTGCTAAAACACCATTCCAAGTGGTGGAATATCCGCTTTTAGAAGTGATTATTCGCTATGTGAATGGGAGTAAAGAGTCGCAGTATTTAGCGATGAATGAAGCGACTGTAAAAAGTGGAGAAGGTACATTAGTAACAGAAGTGGAAATACGCGGAGAGTACTTTGAAACGTTCCGCGGGGATGGCCTTTGTATTTCTACTCCTTCGGGAAGTACTGCGTATAATAAGGCGCTTGGCGGAGCAATTATTCACCCTTCTATTGAAGCGATTCAAATTGCGGAAATGGCATCTATTAATAACCGGGTGTTTCGTACGGTAGGTTCGCCGCTCGTATTGCCGAAACATCATACATGCGTGCTGAAGCCGACGGCAGGAATGAACTTACAAATTACGGTGGACCATTTAACGATGGTTCATCAAGATGTGAAATCAATTCAGTATCGCGTGGCAAATGAGAAAGTACGATTCGTTCGTTTCCGTCCATTTCCGTTCTGGAAACGAGTTCGTGACTCGTTTGTTGCAGATAAATAGAAAGGGTTTATATATTTGAACAGATTTACATTGAAATGGGATATAGACTCGGCTGAGGAAGGAACTTTAGTTAGAGAATTTTTAAAAACAAAAGGAATCTCCAAAGCTGCATTAACGGATATAAAGTTTCATGGCGGATCTATAGAAGTAAATGGTCAACATGCGAGCGTTCGTCATCAGTTGCAAGCTGGTGAAGAATTACGTGTCTTTTTTCCAGTAGAGGAAAGAAGTGAAGGGATGATTGCTGAAGATATTCCTTTATGTATCGTATATGAAGATGATGCAGTTCTTGTCATAAACAAAGAGGCAAACATGTCAACGATCCCGTCTAGAGAACATCCGGCAGGAAGTGTTGCGAATGCGCTCTTATCTCATTATGATAAGCGACATCTTACAAGTACGGTTCACATCGTAACGAGGTTAGATCGTGATACTTCAGGGCTTATGCTTATTGCAAAAAATCGTTTCGTACATCATCTTTTATCGAAACAGCATCAACAAAAAGCTGTGAAAAGAACGTATGAAGCGATTGTTCACGGTGAGATGGTAGAAAGAGAAGGAACGATTGACGCACCGATTGGACGAAAATCGGATAGCATTATTGAGCGAACCGTTTGTGAGGAGGGGCAAAGAGCCGTTACTCATTTTAGAGTGATCGATAGTGTCAATCATAAGACGCACGTATCACTTGAGCTCGATACAGGGAGAACGCATCAAATTCGTGTGCATATGGCGTACATAGGACATCCGCTACTTGGCGATAATTTATATGGTGGAAAAAGAGATGAAATGAAACGACAAGCGCTTCACAGTACATCCTTGACGTTTTATCATCCTATTTTAGAGAAAGAAATGTCTTTCACTACACCGATTCCAAGCGATATGCAAGCGGTATTAAGACATACTTAAAAAGGGAACAAAATTCTTATGTAATGAAGAATTTTGTTCCCTTTTTCTTAGCGGAATAATATTAAAATTTGATTGTCGCCCGTGCGCTTTATAACGAAAAAGCCACTTTCAGATTTTGTAGCAATGCCATCGTTATTTGGACGACAATATCCATGCGTTTCGCAAGTACCGTCATCACGTACTAACATTTGTCCGATTAATCCGACAGGAAGCCACTCGTTACGGTCTTTTCTTGCTATATATTTGCAAGCTGGATCCCATTCTGTATTTAAAAGAGGTTGTATGTCTTGCGATTCCGTACGTACATATTGACGTTTTCCGAAGCTATCTGTTTTATAGCGTTTTTGCCAACTTAAAGCACCGCTATTTCCTATAAGAGCGGGGGTGGCACTAGATATTCCTAAGATGAATGAATCGTTTGAAGTAGCGATTCGAATTTTTTCTTCGCTACTAAATGTAACGAAATAACCTACATCAATAAAAGTATTGTCTACTGTTTCAAACATTTGCGCAAAATCAGTTCCGCTTGCATTGTAAGAAGCGCCCTCAATGTACATTTCTCCATTATGAGCAAGCCACTTTGCACCGATATTATAATCGGTTTCATTTGTGCCGTTTGCAATAAACCAAGAATAAGATTCATCTGCTGTGCCGAAGCGCCCCATAATATGGCTACCTGCAAAATGAGCTGTTGATGTATGATTACCTTCCGCATGAGAATAGGAGCCACCTGCTGTCGTTTCACTTCCTTCACTATGGGAACTATGTCCAGTTGCTTTTGTTTTTGATCCTTCTGCATGAGAGAAAGAACCTTTTGCATGTGTCAGAAGTCCTTCTGCATGTGAAGCTGTACCCTCTGCATGAGAGTGAAGACCCTCTGCATATGCATACCGCCCATCTTTTTTTACTTTTGTATTTTCAGATGTAGGGGTCTGAATGATAATCGTTTTTTCTGTTTGTATATCACCTGATGGTGCTAATGCTTCTTTAATTTTTTTTACTTGATTTATAATAGCAGCTGGAATTTCTGCTTCCGCTTTTTTATTTATTGCTACAGGGCTGTTTTCTTCTGTATTCTTCTCTACTTGCTCAGAAGGCACAATCTGTTCAATATGAGTAGAGAGAGGTTTATTTTTTTGCTGCATCTTTGCTTTTCTATTATCAATTATGCGGCTCATTACAGCATTCTGTAATGAGACATATTTTGGTCTATCTTTGTTTTTTGTGGAAGCCTCTTGTTCTTCCAGTTCTTCTACAGCTGCAGCTCGAATGCTGCACCAGTTGTTAATTCCGTACATGGGCAGATAAAAAGGCGGGCATTTTCTTTTTTGTTTAGAAGATTTTTTCTTCATTCTGTCACCTCCTGCGACAGTATATGCCGTGTCATAAAAAAAAGATGCACTTTATTGCATCTTTTTTTTATGACTTTACCCAATTTTTATCCCACTTTAATGGGCGGGCTGCCCATTAAAGTGGGATTGGTGAGGGCTGATTAAAGTTTCACTTTATATGAGAGACGCCTAAAAGATACGGTAATCCTTACACATATGAGTTATGAAATTGGGCGGAATTTCTCAGGGACAAAAGGCAGGGAGGAAGGAACGGAAACAATCTCCATTTCAGGATAACGTAGTCCAGTTAGTTTGCCACCAAATACAGCACCAGTGTCAATATTGACTGTATGATTTACAAAGCGAGGTTCTTTTACGGGTGTATGTCCATATACAACCCAAGATGTTCCTTTATACTCCTTCGCCCAGTCGCGACGGACAGGTGAACCGTCAGCATGTTTTTCTCCTGTAATATCGCCGTATAATACAAAGGTTTGTACTTTTTTATCTTTTCTTCCTATGTAATCTTGCCGAATGCCGGCGTGACACACAATTAACCTTTTTTCATCGAGTACGTGATATAAAGGGGATTGCTCGTAAAGTGTGATGAATTTTTCTTTTATCATGTTTTGTTGATGAGAAGGTAGTGCTTCATATTCGGCAACAGTTGTTTCGAGTCCATGAGCGATTGTCACATTACGTCCAAGGAAAAATCGGTATAGTTTATTGCAGTGATTTCCCGGAGCGTAATACGCTACTTTTTTATTTATGACAAGTTCCCATACAATTTCAATCATAGGTAATGAATGAGGACCGCGATCTGTGATATCGCCAACAAAAGCAAGCTTGCGTTGATCAGGGTGAATCGGTAAGTCACTATTCCAGTTATATCCGAGTTTTTTCGTTAAATCTTGAAACTCTTGGAAGCATCCATGAATATCCCCTATAATGTCATATTTCATATTTAAACCTCCATCATATTTTTCATTAGTATATCTAAAAAAGGATAGAGATAAAAATATACCGTTTTTGTGCTTCAGTTGAACATAAAGATTTTCGTTCTTGAGCGGACGTTTAAAACAAATCCAATCGCTATCATGTATGTGAGTAAGGAGCTTCCTCCGTAGCTCATAAGGGGTAGTGTGATGCCTGTAATAGGTAGTAATCCGATTGTCATCCCGATATTTTGAAATACTTGAAAAGTAAACATTCCGATTGTACCAGCGCAGATGTAACTGCCGAAAGGGTCATTACTTTCTATAGCGATATGAATCATGCGGAAAATAAGTAGGAAAAAAAGCGCAATAATGACGCTTGCGCCTAAAAATCCGAATTGCTCAGCGACGTTCGTGAAAATAAAATCTGTATGTGGTTCTGGAAAGTATACTTGTCCATTTTCTCAACCTTTTCCTTGCATTTCCCCTGATCCGGTAGCTAAGAAAGCTTGTCTTAATTGATAGCCTTGCGCATCATATTTGTATGGCGCTAACCAGCCGTAGAAGCGATTTAGTTGATATTCTTGTAAAATGTGTGCTTTAAAGAATTTTGTATGAGTGAAAAAAATATACGTTAATGTAACGCCAGCTGCAAAGATACCGGAAGCTATCCCGAAAATAAAACGCCAACGTATACCAGAAACTAATATCATTGCTGCAAGCATAGCTGAAATTACCATTGTGTTTCCTAAATCAGGTTCCTTTGCGATAAGTAGTAGGGGCGGCAAACTTGTTGCGCATATTTTTCCGAGTAATAAAAAATCATCGTGTATTGTTCGGTAAAAATATTTCTCATTGTGATTTGCTATAATTCGTCCGGTGACGATAATTAAAAACAATTTCATAATTTCAGAAGGCTGGAAATTTCCGATGCCTGGGAGCCTGTACCAAGCGGTCGCACCTTTAATTGTAATGGCACCTGGTACTTGAAGTTCTAGTCCAATTAGTAGTACCAATGCAAAGCTATATAAATACCAAGCAATTTTTTGATAACGATCGAAATCGATAATCATAATAACACCAATGGCTATGAATCCAATGAAGTACCACTGGATTTGCTTTAATACAAAATTTACATGTTGCAAAAATGGTGGTAAAGAGGCTTGTGCACTTGCAATTGCAAAGCAACTAACAGTCCCAATGGCAAATAAAATGCATAGTAATACGTAGTCTATTTGATATTGAGAATTTGGATCTTTCAATGTATGTATTCCTTTCTATCGCCTAGTAAATATATGGGTTATGTCATGAAAAAAATAATATACAAGCAGACTATGCATACATTTATTCCACTATTTGCGGGAAGTCATACATCACAAGGGAGGAATTCCCCCTTGTGATGGATTAGATTGCATGGAGTTCTTTTGTAACTATATTCAAACAATGAGAAAGGCGAGTATGTGTATCGGTCGTTGGAATGAGTTCTGGATATAGCTGATAAAATGTTGTAGCGTTTTTATACCATTCGCAAGCTTTTAACAGACTCGTTTTGTAATAGTCAGTCTCTTGTAGA
Organism: Bacillus cereus group sp. Bc031; assembly: GCF_027716265.1. Taxonomy (NCBI): domain Bacteria; kingdom Bacillati; phylum Bacillota; class Bacilli; order Caryophanales; family Bacillaceae; genus Bacillus; species Bacillus cereus group sp. Bc031. The sequence goes on along the minus strand of NZ_JAQFUL010000002.1, from coordinate 177,274 downwards.
AAACCATATTTTTTTGAATGTAAAACGAGATGTGAAAAATCTTCGCAACCTTCAAGGTATTTGTGATGTACTTGCTGTCCCGTATGAAGGCGGAAAGAACTTAAAGGTTCCGTAATATAGATTGCATCACCTTTGGAAAGTAAACTGATCCAAGAAGCCATATCCACACTACAATTATAATTTCTCCCATTTAAAGTACCGAAAGGTTCTGTTAATAGGCGTTTTCGAAAGAGTACAGTCGTAGGTTCACCAATAATATTTTGTCCTAGTATAAGCATATGGTTTCCAAGATCTTTCCCATTTAATAGAGTATCTTCATCATATAATCTGTTCATGGAGGGGTGTTGTTCAATTATCTCTCCATCATCATTAATCCAAGTACGATAAGATGTAATAAGTGCGAGATTTTGATCTAAGTCTTTTTGGAAATAAAACATCATTTTTTCAATTTTATTATTATAAAATATATCATCGTCCATTAAGAAATTTATGTACTCTCCATTTGATTGTTCTAAAAGCATAAGGGCGTTATGAAATTGTCCTAAAGTAGAGGGGTTTCGAATGTACGTTATATGTTTATGCTTATGTAAATAATCTCTGTATATTAATTTTTCTGTTTCATTATTTGTGCTATCGTCTCCTACAATAATTTCAATATTTGAATACGTTTGTGCTAATGCACTTTCTAGAGCAATTTTAAAATAATGTGGTCGATTATAGGTAGGAATAAGGATGGAAACGAGAGGTACATTTTTTATGTTTTCCATATACAACTACCTTTCAGAAATTTTCTGTGTAAGAATAATATCTTGATAACTTGTGTGTTCAGTTCTGCCACACCATGAACCATAATGGGGAGGAGTCTGCATTTCTAGCCCATATTTATTTAATAGAGTACGAATATCTTCCTCAAGATAGGCAACTGCGAAATTCGGGATATCTTTATTTAGAACATAACAATTGTCAATTTGATGGTAAAAACCTAACGGACTTAGTCCTGCATTTAAGTAATAGGAAGATTCAGGATTAATTAAAAAGAAAGTAATAAAACATCTCCCATCTTTTTTCAGAACTCGTGCAATCTCGCGTACGTAATGTTCTAATTCTTTCGGAAGAAGATGGGTAAATACAGACGTTAAAAAAATAAAATCGAATGATTCATCTTCATATGGAAACTTGTATTGGGAAGCATCTTCTTTTCCATCGGGATTGTAGAATTGGTTATATATATCGACATGTTCAAAATGGAAATTGTTACGGCGTGTTGAAATGTTATTTTTGCACCATGTAATTCCCTTATTAAATAAGTCAAATCCATAATAATTACCATCATCGCTTAAATAGTTCATTAATGGAACCGCCATCCGGCCGATACCACAGCCTACATCTAACACTGTTTCATTTGATTTTAAATTGCCAATTTCAATAAAATACTGCATAAACTCTTTTCCAACTTCTTCAAAATGACCACCTACATATTGAACAAGTTCTGGAGGTGGGATTAATGTGATTTTTTTCTCATTTTCGTTCAAAAAATTCACACCTTTCTTATAGTAAAGTAGGAAATTTCTACTTTATATTGAGGGGAGCTTTGCTTTTATTCATTACAAGATTGGTTTTCATGAATTAGTAGTATAATAGTACCCCTCAACTAAATATTTTTTTGTTCTATTCTTTTCTCCAAAAAATACCGAAATCATCGATTTGAGTCATAGGAGTTTTTATGTTTCTTTCACTTCTGAAATCTGTTACAGCCTCTGCGCATGTTATCAATCCATAATCATCAATAATAATAAAGCCGCCTGTTGAAACTTTATCGTATAAATTTACAAGACTATCCATCGTTGATTCATACATATCACCATCAAGGCGAGCAATTGCAATTTTTTCTACCGGTGCTGAAGGCAATGTATCTTTAAACCAACCCTTTAAAAATTTCACCTGATCATTTAATAAATCATATTTTCTAAAGTTTTCTTGCACTGTTTCTAAAGAAACTCGTAAGTAATCGAATGTGTGCAAATAATCACCGTAATCTTTCGGATATTGTTCTAAGTTAGGTGCGGGCAGACCTTCAAACGAATCGGCAACCCATACAGTACGATCCTTAATGTTGTTTGCTTGTAAAAACCCATTCATAAAAATGCATGATCCTCCGCGCCATACACCAGTTTCAATAAAATCACCTTCTATATTTTCCCTGACTACAGTTTCCATCGCCTCTTGTAATTGATTCATACGTTTTCGCCCAACCATACTATGTGCAGCTCTTGGCCAATCCTTGCCACCTTGACGCTCATTGTTTGAAACGTTAGGATTAACGATTTTTAAATTGTGATTTTCTATATACTGCTTAAGAAATAAAGGAAGGGGAACCGTAACTGGTTCATATGATAGTTCTTTAGATATATGTAACGAAGCAGGTAAGTATGGTTCGTATTCCAACCATATTTCAAATAAAATTGTTTTCTTTAATAACTCAAGATAAAGCTGGACAGCCGATTTATTTTCCATATAAGTGCCTCCTGAAGAATGTCATACAACATTATGACTATGTAGAAAAGAAGGATTTAATGATTGAATTTACCAATGAAAAAGCAGTAAAACTGATATCAGTTTTACTGCTAAGTAAAAATTTAAGCGATTTTTTCAATAATAATGGATGCACTCGTACCAAGAGCTAATGATAATCCAAGCCCTGTAACAATTACTTCAACTAATGATGGAGTTGTCGTAATTTGCGTAATTGCTTGAATAACGATAGGTGCTCCAAGTGAGATTAAACTTGATCCAGTACCTGGTACAGGTACTCCATTCACTTGGATTGTAAGACCTCCTAATGCACTGACTGTTGCAGTATTAGCGATAACAGTGATTTTATAGAATCCAGTTTCACTAATTACGAAAGTATCAGCATCTAATTGAGAAATTGCTGTACCAAACTGAGATCCAACAGTATTAAATGGTAGTGGATCATTAATTCCTAGATCTAAAGAAATCCCACCGGAGTTAAATGCATATAGTCCTGCTGGAAGTCCTAGCCCGGATGGCCCAGTTGGCCCAGTCAGTCCGGTAGCACCAGTCGGCCCAGTCAGTCCAGTTGGTCCAGTATCTCCAGTTGGCCCAGTTAATCCAGTAGCACCAGTGTCTCCAGTTGGCCCAGTTGGTCCAGTCGTACCAGTTGTACCAGTTGGCCCAGTCGGTCCAGTAGCACCAGTTGGTCCAGTTGTACCAGTTGTACCAGTTGGCCCAGTCGGTCCAGTCGGTCCAGTCGGTCCAGTTGGCCCAGTTGGCCCAGTTGGTACAGTTGGCCCAGTCGGAAGGGTAAACGGTGGTATTGGTGGTAATGTTGGTCCTACAAGATTAGGGTCAAATGCACTAGCTGATAAAGATTCATCGGGATTCAATCCATCTGAATAATTATTATTTGACATAAATTCACCTCCATAAAGCGTTCATTATATAGTAGATGCAAAACCGAAAGAAAATGACACGGACATTTGAATTATTGAAAAGAAATCTTAAACTGCTTGTGCAAGTTAAAAAAGTGGAAAGTTTATTGTATGTATAACATATGATTGATTTGGAAGAGGGTGATTATGTTGAACAAGCAAGGAATTACAATTAGTTTATGTATGATTGTTCGAGATGAGGAAGATACAATAGGTCGATGTTTAGATGCAGTCGAAAAAATTATTGATGAAATTATTATAGTTGATACAGGTTCCATTGATCGAACGAAAGAAATTGTAGCTCAATATACCTCTAACATATATGACTTTCCATGGATTAATGATTTTGCAGCAGCAAGAAATTTTTCTTTTTCAAAAGCAACGCAAGAATATATATTGTGGCTAGATGCAGATGACGTATTATTAGAAGATGCTCAAGAAGCATTGAAACTTTTAAAAAGAGAATTAGATCCTAAAATTGATGCTGTTTCGATGCCGTATCATCTTGCATTGGATTCTAGCGGGAAACCTTTATATTGTACAAAAAGAAATCGACTTGTAAAGCGTGAAAAACAATTTCAATGGTTTGGAAAGGTTCATGAGTATTTAGCTATTTCTGGTGAAACTTTTAGTAGTAATGTTGCTATTACACATAAAAAAGAAAAAAAGGTAACAAATCGTAATTTGAAAATTTTTCAAAATGCTGTAGCTGCAGGAGAAGAATTGAGTCCGAGAGATTTATTTTATTACGCTAATGAATCTATGGATAACCAAAAATATGATGATGCAGTTATGCTATATGAAACATTTCTTAATCAAGATGAAGGATGGTATGAAGAGAAAATTTATGCATGTGGTAAGTTAGGAGATTGCTATGCAAAGCTTGGATCATGGGAAAAGGCAATTGAATCTTGCGTGAAGTCGTTTCGATATGATGTTCCTAGAGGGGAGAATTGTACAAGAATAGGATATATATATATGGAACAACAAAAATATAACGAAGCGATATTTTGGTTTAAACTTGCAACGGAAGTACCAATGGCGACGGAGAGTCCATTTCATAGTCCAGCGAGCTACACATGGCTTCCCTATTTACAAATGTGTATTTGTTATAGCAAGTTAGGAGATCAAGACAAAGCTTATTATTACAACGAATTAGCGGCTGCTTATGTTCCAAATAATGCTGCAATCGAATATAACCGCAAATATTTTCGGAGTGTTTTTGATAAACAATATAAATCGTTATAGGCAGCTTTTTTTAGAAATGGCTCATCGCGATTCTAACTCTAATAGATTGGCTATATAGTAAAGTATCGGCAATGTAACTAGTACAGGTTACATTTATAGACTTTAAATGAGATTTATATTTCAAATTCAATTTGCATAAGGAGTGTGTAAAATGAATTCCCCAAAAAATTCTTTATACGAAGAAAAGTCTGGGCATTATTATAATGCAGTGAATCCGAATTTATTAAAGCATATAAAAAAGGAATGGAAAGAAGTTCTTGATATCGGTTGCTCGAGTGGTGCATTGGGAGCTGCCATAAAAGAAAATGGCACACGTGTATCTGGAATTGAGGCATTCCCAGAGGCGGCAGAACAAGCAAAAGAAAAACTAGATCATGTCGTTTTAGGCGATATAGAAACAATGGATATGCCGTACGAGGAGGAGCAATTTGATTGCGTTATATTTGGTGACGTATTAGAGCATTTATTTGATCCTTGGGCTGTAATAGAAAAAGTAAAGCCATATATAAAAGAAAATGGTGTGATTTTAGCAAGTATACCAAACGTTGCTCACATTTCAGTATTAGCACCGTTACTTGCTGGAAATTGGACGTATACAGAATATGGTTTATTAGATAAAACGCATATTCGTTTCTTTACATTTAATGAAATGCTCCGAATGTTTTTAAAAGCAGGCTATTCAATTAGTAAAGTAGATCGTGTATATATTGATCATAAAGTGTATGAACCGTTAATTGAGGAGTTATATGGAATTTGTAAGAAATATCGTCTTGGAAGTGGCTTCATGGCTGAGACGGTCGTATTTCAGTATATTATTGAAGCAGAAAAATCACAGTTATGAGTGCTGGTGAAAAAACAATATTATTTGTTACGTGTATAAATGATCGGAAAATGTATGCACAGTGTGTACGGCATATATTGAGATTGGCAGTGCCTCCAGGATATATTGTACAATTTATGCCAATTCGGAATGCGAAAAGTATGACGAGCGGATATAATCAAGCGATTTCGCATCCAGCGAAATATAAAGTATATATACACCAAGATGTTTTCATTATGAATGTGGCATTTTTATACGGATTACTTCAATTATTTAACGAACATGAACATCTTGGAATGATTGGAATGATTGGAGCCCAGTATGTTCCTCCAAACGGGATATGGAATGAAGGCAAGGGAGTTGTTGGGAAAGTAATTGGTTATATGAACGATTTATTTTATATTGCAACGCAAGAACAACCGTACCATGAGTCAAAAACATTTATGCCTGTGGAATGTATAGACGGTTTATTGATGGCAACGCAATACGATATTCCGTGGCGAGAAGACTTGTTTGATGGGTTTGACTATTATGATGTATCTCAGTCATTTGAATTTAGAAAAGCTGGCTATACAGTTGGGGTTCCTGTACAGCGTGATGCGTGGTGCATTCACTATCATATTGATGTAAATATGACCAACTATGACAAGTATAGAAAGATATTTGTGGAGAACTATATGTCAGATGTAAATCAAGACGAATAGAGGGGCTACAAAATGAAGGATCGTACAATATTAGTTGTTGTTTGTGTAAATAATGAAGAGCTATTTGAACAATGCGAGAGACAAATAAGAAACCTTTTTGTTCCCCCTGATTATGTCGTGCAAATTTTTCCGATACGAGATGCGAAAAGTATGGCAAGCGCATATAACCGAGCGCTTTCATATCCCGCGAAGTATAAGGTTTATATACATCAGGACACTTATCTTATTAATCGAGAGATGTTTTATACACTTATTTCTCTGTTTAAAGATAATGAAAAGCTCGGCTTAATTGGAGTAGCTGGAGCCCAATTTTTACCGAGTAACGGGATATGGTGGGAAGGGAAAAATTTAGTAGGGAAAGTGATTGAGTATAGAAGACGGAATTATCAACTATTAAATTTAGATCAGGGGTTTTATGGAAGCCAATCTTTTATGTCGGTGCAGGCAATTGATGGCTTATTCATGGCAACGCAGTATGATATTCCGTGGCGAGAAGATTTGTTTCAAGGGTTCCACTTTTATGATGTATCACAGTCTTTAGAGTTTCAAAGGGCTGGTTATTTAATTGGTATCCCAAATCAATCAAATTTATGGTGTATTCATTATAACGGAGATGAATTTGATGCGGATACATATGAGAAAGATCGAAAAGTGTTTGTAGAACAGTATAAAGATATATTATCTCCATCATAAGGGAGAGATGCAGAGTGAAAGGGATTATTTTAGCAGGCGGTACTGGATCGAGGTTATACCCAATAACGAAAGTAACGAATAAACATTTGCTTCCTGTTGGACGCTATCCAATGATTTATCATGCGGTATATAAGCTAAAACAATGCGAGATTACAGATATTATGATTATTACAGGTAAAGAGCATATGGGAGATGTTGTTAGTTTTTTAGGAAGCGGTCAAGAGTTTGGCGTGTCCTTTACGTATCGTGTGCAAGATAAGGCTGGTGGAATTGCGCAAGCATTAGGGCTTTGTGAAGATTTCGTTGGGAATGATCGCATGGTAGTTATATTAGGTGATAATATTTTTTCGGATGATATTCGTCCGTATGTTGAAGAGTTTGCAAATCAAAAAGAAGGTGCGAAAGTACTGCTGCAATCTGTAGATGATCCGGAGAGATTTGGCGTAGCAAATATTCAAAACGGCAAAATAATTGAAATTGAAGAAAAGCCGAAAGAGCCGAAAAGTTCCTATGCAGTCACAGGAATTTATTTGTATGATTCGAAAGTCTTTTCTTATATAAAAGAATTAAAACCTTCCGCAAGGGGAGAGCTTGAAATTACAGATATCAATAATTGGTATTTAAAACGTGAGGTACTTACTTATAATGAAATGAGCGGTTGGTGGACTGATGCAGGAACTCATGTTTCTCTTCAAAGGGCGAATATGTTAGCGCGGGATATAAACTTTGGTAAACAGTTTAACGGAGAATAGGTGAGAATATGGAAGTTATAGAAACAAACTTTACCGACGCAAAATTGTTAGAACCGAGGTTATTTGGAGATGAGCGTGGCTTTTTTACTGAAAGTTATAATAAGAAGGTGCTAGAAACATTAGGAGTTACGTATTCATTTGTACAGGATAATGTTTCGTATTCGACAGAAGCGGGAACGATTCGGGGGTTACACTTTCAAAAAAATCCGAAAGCACAAACGAAACTTATTCAAGTTATGCAAGGAGCAATTTATGACGTTATCGTTGATTTGCGAAAAGATTCACCAACGTTTAAACAATGGAGAGGATATATTTTAAGCGCGGATAATCATCGGCAATTATTAGTGCCAAAAGGATTTGCACATGGTTTTTGTACACTTGTCCCGCATACTATTGTTATGTATAAAGTAGATGAGTATTATAGTGCTAATCATGACTCAGGGGTACTTTGGAATGATAAAGACTTAGCAATTCCATGGCCGGTAACAAGCCCTATTTTGTCTGATAAAGATCGAATATTACCATCGCTTCAGGAATGTGAAGATAGTTTTTGAGTAGGAGAGTTGTGTATGAATATATTAGTAACAGGTGGGGCCGGATTTATTGGAAGTAATTTTGTGCATTATATGTTACAAAGCTATGAAACATATAAAATTATTAATTTCGATGCATTAACATATAGTGGAAACTTAAATAATGTAAAGTCTATTCAAGATCATCCGAATTACTATTTTGTAAAAGGTGAAATTCAAAATGGAGAGCTGCTGGAGCATGTTATTCAGGAACGTGATGTGCAAGTCATTGTCAATTTCGCAGCTGAATCACATGTGGACCGTAGTATTGAAAATCCGCTTCCTTTTTATGATACAAATGTAATTGGGACAGTCACCTTATTAGAATTAGTAAAAAAATATCCGCATATTAAACTCGTGCAAGTATCAACGGATGAGGTGTATGGATCTTTAGGAAAAACAGGGCGATTTACCGAGGAAACCCCGTTAGCTCCAAATAGTCCATATTCTTCAAGCAAAGCGAGCGCTGATATGATAGCTTTATCTTATTATAAAACATATCAATTACCAGTTATCGTAACGCGTTGTTCCAATAACTACGGGCCGTATCAATATCCTGAAAAATTAATTCCGTTAATGGTTACGAATGCGCTCGAAGGAAAAAAATTACCGTTATATGGCGATGGATTAAATGTAAGAGATTGGCTACATGTAACGGATCATTGTCGTGCGATTGACGTTGTTTTGCATAAGGGACGTATAGGAGAAGTATATAATATAGGTGGAAATAATGAAAAAACAAATATAGATGTTGTGGAACAAATTATTACTCTCTTAGGAAAAACGGAAAAGGATATTGAATATGTGACAGATCGTTTAGGACACGACCGCCGTTATGCGATTGATGCAGAGAAAATGAAGAATGAATTTGATTGGGAACCGAAGTATACGTTTGAGCAAGGGTTACAAGAAACGGTGCAATGGTATGAGAAGAATGAGGAATGGTGGAAACCATTAAAAAAGTAAGGGGCATATAAATGAGAGAACGGATTATCATAACAGGAGCAAATGGTCAATTGGGAAAGCAACTACAAGAAGAGTTAAATCCTGAAGAATATGACATATATCCATTTGATAAAAAGTTACTAGATATAACAAATATATCTAAAGTGCAGCAAGTGGTACAAAAAATAAGGCCACATATCATTATTCATTGTGCAGCGTATACGAAGGTTGATCAAGCTGAGAAAGAACGAGATCTTGCTTATAGAATAAATGCAATAGGGGCTCGAAATGTAGCAGTTGCCTCACAATTAGTGGAGGCAAAGTTAGTTTATATTAGTACGGATTATGTATTTCAAGGTGATAGACCGGAAGGGTACGATGAATTTCATAATCCGGCGCCGATAAATATATACGGGGCTTCTAAATATGCGGGAGAGCAGTTCGTCAAAGAGTTACATAATAAATACTTTATCGTTCGTACATCATGGTTGTATGGTAAGTATGGAAATAATTTTGTGAAAACGATGATGCGATTAGGGAAAGAAAGAGAAGAAGTATCTGTTGTAGCGGATCAAATCGGTTCTCCTACGTATGTGGCGGATTTAAATGTAATGATTAATAAGCTCATCCATACTTCTTTATACGGTACGTATCATGTATCCAATAGAGGATCATGTTCTTGGTTTGAATTTGCAAAGAAAATATTTTCGTATGCGAATATGAAAGTGAATGTGTTACCTCTTTCAACCGAAGAATTTGGGGCTGCAGCAGCAAGGCCGAAATATTCTATTTTCCAACACAACATGCTGCGATTAAATGGTTTTTTACAAATGCCTTCTTGGGAAGAAGGATTAGAGCGTTTTTTTATAGAAACAAAAAGTCATTAACAATTTTCAGTTAATGACTTTTTTGTTTGCCTTTAAGAGGTTTTATGTTACTATAATTATGGTATCAGGTACTAATAACAAGTATAAGTATTTCTGGGAGGATATATCATGGAACTATTACAAGGGAAAACATTTGTTGTTATGGGCGTTGCGAACCAAAGAAGTATTGCATGGGGAATTGCTCGCTCTTTGCATAATGCAGGTGCAAAATTAATCTTCACATATGCAGGAGAACGTTTAGAGAGAAACGTTCGTGAATTAGCGGATACATTAGAAGGACAAGAGTCACTTGTATTACCTTGTGATGTAACAAATGATGAAGAACTTACAGCTTGCTTTGAAACAATCAAACAAGAAGTTGGTACAATTCACGGTGTAGCACATTGTATTGCTTTTGCAAATCGTGACGACTTAAAAGGTGAATTTGTAGATACTTCTCGCGATGGATTTTTACTTGCACAAAATATTAGTGCATTCTCTTTAACAGCTGTAGCAAGAGAAGCGAAGAAAGTAATGACAGAAGGCGGAAATATTTTAACGTTAACATATCTTGGCGGCGAGCGCGTTGTGAAAAACTATAACGTTATGGGTGTAGCAAAAGCTTCATTAGAAGCGAGCGTGAAATATTTAGCTAACGATTTAGGTCAACATGGCATTCGCGTTAACGCTATTTCTGCAGGTCCAATTCGTACGTTATCTGCAAAAGGTGTAGGCGACTTTAACTCAATCTTAAGAGAAATTGAGGAGCGCGCACCACTTCGTCGTACAACAACGCAAGAAGAAGTTGGGGATACAGCAGTATTCTTATTCAGTGATTTAGCACGCGGCGTAACAGGAGAAAACATTCACGTTGATTCAGGGTATCATATCTTAGGATAAATATAATATTAATTTTAAAGGACAATCTCTACATGTTGAGATTGTCCTTTTTATTTGTTCTTAGAAAGAACGATTTTTAACGAAAGTTCTTACCACGTTATGAATATAAGTATAATAGTACACGATTTATTCAGCTACGTATGGAAGTGGGAGGGACGAGTGTGAAGAATAAAAATAAAAGTTCAACAGTTGGAAAACCGTTGTTATATATTGCGCAAGTAAGTTTGGAACTTGCTGCACCGAAAATAAAAAGAATTATTTTAACAAACTTTGAAAATGAGGATCAAAAAGAGGAAAGTAATAGAAACGAAAATGTTGTAAGTAGTGCGGTGGAAGAGGTAATAGAAGAACAAGAAGAGCAACAAGTAGAAGAGAAAATAGAAGAAGAAGAGGAACTGGAACAGAAACAGAAAGAACCAGTGAGAACTGTCCCGTATAATAAATCATTTAAGGATATGAATAATGAAGAGAAGATTCATTTTTTATTAAATCGTCCTCATTATATTCCGAAAGTAAGGTGCAGAATAAAAACAGCTACAATCTCATATGTTGGATCAATCATCTCGTATCGTAATGGAATTGTAGCCATTATGCCGCCAAATAGTATGAGAGATATTAGGTTATCTATAGAGGAGATAAAATCGATTGATATGGCCGGCTTTTAAATATGTAAAGGTGGTAGAAACCTTCTACCACCTCAATAGTTTTTTAGTTTACTTCACTTATTAGATAGTAACGTCGCGTAAGCATTGAATCGCACAGAAACAGCTTAAATCTACAGTAATACAAGTAGATGTCGATACTAGTCTTGCATTTGGTACAGCTAAAAACGTACAAATTGGGTCATCAGTAGGTGGTACAGGAGAGCTATCACCTAATACTACACTTAATACACGCAGTACAGCACAGCTATCATCATCTACACTTTCCACACGGAAAATTGGAGATCGGCAGCTAGTAAGGTTTGCAGATGGTGCAAATGCTTCAAAAGGTGCTCCAGCTTTTGTGTATAAAATAAAAGGGCGTGTATTTGCTACTGATGCAGTATTGTGTGCGCCTAAAAATGGAATTTCACAACCAGATCCACACGTTGTTGTAGAACAATCTTGTAATTCATTGATGAATTTTACAACGTCAACTACACAATGAGAAGAGCCATGGTGTTTATTTTCGTTACAACTCATTAATGTCACTCCTTATCTTCTTGTTTGTATTTACATTAATAAGATATTGGAGTTGAGGAGATTTGGTCACAATCTCAAGACCTTTTTTTTAAATAGGCGAAAGAGGATAAGGGAAGGTGGAATTATGCTGTTTACAAGCTGGCTTTTATTTTTTATTTTCGCGTTAGCTGCTTTTAGGCTCACTCGTTTAATTGTTTATGATAAAATTACAGGCTTTTTGCGAAGACCATTTATTGATGAATTAGAAATTACAGAGCCGGATGGAAGTGTATCAACTTTTACAAAAGTAAAAGGTAAAGGATTAAGAAAGTGGGTTGGCGAATTATTAAGCTGTTATTGGTGTACAGGTGTATGGGTTAGTGCTTTTTTATTAGTCTTATATAATTGGATTCCAATCGTTGCAGAGCCGTTACTTGCATTATTAGCTATTGCAGGAGCAGCAGCAATCATTGAAACGATTACAGGATACTTTATGGGAGAATAATATATTTCCATAATACGAGAAAAAGCGGAGTTTAAAAGAATGAGGGAACGGAAATAAAGAGTTGTTCATATAGTAAATAGACAGAATTGACAGTAGAGGAGATGTTTGCTGTGAGCAATAATCCAAGGCAAAATTCATATGACCTGCAGCAATGGTATCACATGCAGCAACAACACCAAGCACAACAACAGGCATATCAAGAACAATTACAGCAAAAAGGATTTGTGAAGAAAAAGGGATGTAATTGTGGGAAAAAAAAGAACACAATAAAACACTATGAAGAATGAAACACTCATGTTACTGTGAGTGTTTTTTATTATACATATAAAAAAGCGGTATTTCTGTATTAGAAATACCGCTTTTTACTAGCTAATTTGTGCAACTGTTAATGCTGCAGCACGGATGTCTACAGTTCCAATTAACTCGACTGGTACAATTTGAATTAAGTCACCAGGATTTAAGTTAATAAGAATAACACCACTGGATACATCTACTTCACCAGTACCAATAACGTTAGAACGAACCGCTGTACCTGATCCAGGAATAATGTTTGCTGGTGTATTTAATGATAAGAAGAAACGACCAGCTTCTGGTGCAGTAGGTACGTTATCAAGACTAATTGTTAATGTATAACTGATTTGATAAATACCAGCTCGTAGAATTCGTATGCCATCTCCTACACTTACTGTATCGTTTATTACAGGAACAGTAATATTTGGGTTTGGGCTTACGCTAGGTAATAGTAGTGGTGTAAATAATGAAGCGAATTGAGGTGCAGACGCGTTGAAAGCAAAACCGAAGGCAGGTAGTGTACTAGCTGGTTTCGCCTCACAATCGATTTTCGTAAATTCGCAATCAGAAGAGAACATGTTTTTCACTCCTTTATCTGTTTCTACTTTCAGTTAATGAAAAGGACAGGTTCTATGTTCTAGACAAGTTCCCAATTTTAAGAAATTTACATAATAATACTCGTTAAGCATGGATTGGGTGGCAGATAATTCTGCCACCCAATCCATGCTTAACTCATTATTTAGTTTTAAATCGTAACATCACGCAAGCATTGAATAGCACAGAAGCAACTTAAATCAACAGTAAGACAAGTGTTAGTCGATATTAATCTTGCATTTGGTACAGCTAGGAATGTACAGATTGGATCGTCGGTAGGTGGTACAGGAGAAGTATCACCTAATACTACACTTAATACACGCAATACAGCGCAATCATCATCATCTATACTCTCGACACGGAAAATTGGAGATCGGCAGCTAGTAAGGTTTGCAGAAGGTGCAAATGCTTCAAAAGGTGCTCCAGCTTTTGTGTATAAAATAAAAGGACGCGTATTTGCTACGGATGCGCTATTATGTGCTCCTAAAAATGGAACCTCGCAACCAGATCCGCATGTTGTCGTTGCACATTCTTGTAGTTCATGTATAAAACGAACGACATTAGATACACAGTTGAAATCAAAATCATGTTGATGATCTTCGTTACAATTGCAACTCATTATGTTCACTCCTTCTCGTGAGTTCTGACATACACTATTACAATATGAACGGGATATGATTGATATTACGTTAATTATCATGATGAAAACAGGGAATTTATATAGGAGGGATGTACATAATGCAATATAAAAAAAAGACATCCTTATTGAGTGGATGTCTTTTCAGGTAAATCTTTTCGCACAGTATACAAAAAACGAGATATATCTAATTTTTTTCCTCTGAAAAATTGCGGAGAGGAAATGTATAGTTCTTCTTTTGCACGTGTAATCGCGACATAAAGCAGTCGGCGTTCTTCTTCTAAAGCCTCAGAAGTCTCTGTAACACGATCATTTGCATCTTTTAAAGAAGAAGTATGGGGCAGAATACCATCGCTCGCTCCAAGTAAAAAGACACATGGAAATTCAAGGCCCTTTGCGTTATGAATAGACATAAGTGAAACAGCATCTTTTTGCGGCATTGTTTTTAATGCTTCCATTTCTTTTTGCCCTTGAATGGCTTCATCAATAAATTGTAAATAAGCTGGAATGTCGGTGAAACGAGTTGCAGACTCCATTAATTCTTCTAACATTTCTTCTTGTATATCTTTATGCATTGTAAAGGAAGAACGATCGTTACTTTGTAAGTACTCTAAATACTTTCCTTTACCATGAATAATTTCTTTTAATGCTTTTTTCGGTTCTAATTCTTTTATAAATTTAATAAAATCGATACGCTCATTTACCTTTTTCACTTGAAAAGGTTTTAAGTTCGGATTTAATAATAAGAAATGAAGAAGAGAAGGGAAACGGCCTTCACCATATTTCCATTGTTCACGTTCAATAAATGAAATACAATCATCACGCCCGATATACATCGTTGGCAATATGTTTGAAAGTGATTCTAATCGAAATGGTTCAATTACGAGTCGTAAATGATCCAATACAGGCTTAATTAAAGAATGTTCATAAAATGACTGACTCGCACCGTGTTTAATAAACGGGATTTTATGAATGGTAAGCTGATCAAGTAACGAACGGCTTACAGAATGTGTGCGATACAGCAAACAAAAATCTTTATAATTTCGTTCACCACTATCTACTTTTTCTTGAATGAGCTGCAAAATTTGATTTGCTTCATCAAGAGTCGTAGCCGGTCTTGCGTAAAAAGGTTGTACACCTTCTTCACGAACAGAATATAGCTCTTTATCAAACCGTTCTTGATTTAGTTTGATAACTTCATTTCCAAGTCCGACAATAAAAGGATTGGATCGATAATTCGTATTAAGGGCGATAATCGTAGTGTTATCAAATTCTTTTGGAAAAGATAAAATAATTTGGTGACTTGCTCCTCGCCAACCGTATATCGCTTGATCGTCATCACCTGCGATAAATAAATTATTTCTTGGCGAAGCTAACAATTTTACAATTTCATATTGAGCATACGATGTATCTTGGAACTCATCTACTTCAATATAGTGGAAACGTTGTTGTAATTGGGTAAGCAAAGGAGCGTTATTTTCTAACATATAATATGTTTCTAATAAGATGTCATCGAAATCAATATAATTATATCGTTGTTTCACTTCTTCAAAACGCTCGTATACTTCTTTAAATTCTTGTTCAACGGGTGTTTTTGCTTTTACATCTTTCGGACGATTTAATTTGTTTTTCTCAAGTGAAATCATCGCGAGCATCGTTTCAGCATCATAATCGTCTTTTAAACGCAATTCTTTTAAAATTTTCTTTATCATAATTTGTTTATGTTTTTCGTTTGCTAAAATTTGCTGATTATATCCTTGACTACGAAGCAATTTTAAAAAGACAGAGTGGAATGTACCGGCAACAACGTAGCTACTTGCCGCATGATTCATACCCGGTAAATTCGCTACACGATTTCGGATTTCTTCAGCCGCTTTTTGTGTAAATGTAAGTAATAAAATATTTCGCGGATGAACTTGTTTTACATTTACTAAATAACCGACGCGAGTTGTTAAAACAGATGTTTTCCCGCTTCCAGCACCAGCCAGTGTAAGAACAGGGCCTTCTGTCGTTCGTACAGCCTCTAATTGTTTTTCGTTTAAAAATACATTTTGCTGTTCGAGAGCGCGGAAATACGCCGCATCTGCATCTTCTTCCATAATTAAATGGGTAGATGTTTTCGGAATATGATATGTTGCACGTGGGATATCAGCGTGCGTTAATGATTTTTGTGAAAATTTTTCTTGTGTCATATATTCACCTTCAAAACTATAGCATCAACATTTAACTTTAGCGGAAGAAAAAGAAAATAGCAATGTAAAAAACAGGAGGGGATACCTCCTGTTTTCAAATTACAATTCTTTTATCATAACGATGTGAGGAATATTTGCTTCCATAAATACATCAGAATTCGTTACATATCCAAGTTTCTTATAGAAATCTTCTGCATGTGTTTGAGCATGCAGCTTCAATTTTGGTAGCGAGTTTTCCTTCGCATATGCTTCAAGTGCATTCATAACAATTTTTCCGATGCCTTTTTTTCGATGGGAAGCTAGTACGCAAATGCGTTCCATTTTTCCTATTCCATCAATGGTGCGAAAACGCCCAGCACCAACGGGAACATCATTATCATATATAACGACGTGTATGGAAGTTTCTTCAAACTCATCATACTCTTCTTCGGCAGAAACTTGCTGTTCCTTCACAAATACTTGCTTACGTACAGAGAATGCATCTCTTAGTTGTTCGTCCGTTTGTACGATCTGTGCATGCAAATTAGTTGTTCCCCTTTCCAAGGCGGAATGTTTCGTGTACAGTCCATGTTCCGTTTTCTAATTGATATAGAAGGTGGAAGCGGTCAATTGGTTGTTCGTAATAGAAATCTTTCATACGTAATCGACCTAGTACATCAGCATGCTCTGCATCTGATAAGCCTTGTCCAATTGTTAAATGAGGTACAAAAGCGTATTCGCGTTCTTGTGTAAAGAATCCGCTATGCATTTCCTCATTTAAGAAAGTAAGTTCAGGTGTTTTTTCTACTTTAAAATAAATAACATTATTAACAGGTGCGAATGAACCAACTTTTCCAACATGAAGGGTGAAAGGGTTCGTTTTACTTGCGATTGTATGTAACTCGTTTACAATCGATTCTAATTGTTCATCTTGCGTCTCAAAGGGTGTTTTCAATGTAATATGTGGCGGAACTAATGCGTAGTGCGGATCATAACGTTTACGCAATCCGTTCGCTTTATCTTGAATCATTTTAGATGGAAAAATTACAATGCCTAATTTCATGTTCCAATTCCTCCCTTTGTAAGTCTAGTTAGATTTTGAGAAAATAACTCTCTTAATCTATTATATCAAATTATTCTGAATACTGCTCTCTATTATTTCATTGATAGCATATGAGAGAAAGCTTTCGGTAAATCAGTTTGCCAATATTTCCACGTATGATTACCTTCAAACTCCTCGTAATGCGTGATGAAATTTCTATCTGTCAGAAGCGTATTAAGCTCACGGTTCGGCCCTACGAAATCAGATACTTGTCCATCCGTGCGCTTTACAGCTGTTTCTTCTGTCCCAATAACGTGATAAAGCTCTAGCGCCTCCGGATTTTTGAAGTCTTTTGCTAAGTTCATTACTGTTTCATCCACAAATGGTGATTGCATAACGACTTTACCGAATGTATGCGGATACATAAGTGCAGTCATAAAGGAAACTGTTCCGCCAAGAGAATCTCCAATTAGCATGCGACCTTTTCCCATTTGGTACGTTGGATAATTTTCATCGATATATGGCGCAAGTTCATGAGCAAGGAAACGAATATAAGCAGCGTTTTTTACTTCGTTTGGGAAATATTTTTCTTTACGATCGTGTACATTTTTATATGGAATACCGACAATAATTGTACGGTCAATTTCTTCAGTTTCACGAAGGCGCTCAATTACACGGTGTGCTTTCCCAAGCTGAAAATAATCTCTGCCATCTTGTGCAATGACAACTGTATGTTTGTGCAGCGGTGTGTAATTTACCGGTAAGTAAACGAGAAGTGTAACATCTTCTTGAAGTGATGCACTATAAAATGAAATCTCTTCAATTCTCCCAATTGTTTGATTCATGTAGATCCCCCTAAATAAAAATTTACTGTAATAATTGTAAGAGCGACGCTTGTAGTGAAAAAGAAAGAAATATTCACTAATAGGTGCTTTCGTTTCTATTTTACCATAATGGTACGAAGAATCTAAAAAATTAGTATTTAAGTTAGGAAAGAAAACGGATATAATGAAGTGGGATTTTTGACAGGTGAGAGGGGAGACGGAATTTGAAACAAGAAAGATCAATCGCACTACCATTAGCCATTTCCATTATAGCCATTTCATTCGCAGCAGTTTTTGTAAAGATGTCCTCAGCACCATCTTCCATATTAAGTATGTATCGATTATGGATTATCGTACTTCTTATGCTGCCTATCGTTTGGAAAAAACGGGAAGAGTTTAGTAAGATTCAAATAAAAGATTGGGGATTTTTAATTGGATCTGGTTTCTTTTTAGCACTTCATTTTCTTTTATGGTTTGAATCTTTAAAGCATACAACAGTTGCGAGTTCGACGATTATTTTAGCGCTTCAACCAACCGTATCTTTAGTTGGAGGTTTTTTCTTATTTAAAGAAAGAACAACATACTCAGCCATTGCGACAATGGGAATTGCGATATTAGGTGTAGTGTGTATTGGTTGGGGAGATTTAGGACTAAGTAAACAAGCAATTTATGGAGATATATTATCCTTTTTAAGTGTAATAGCAGTTGTCGGTTATTTATTTATCGGGCAAACGACAGTAAAGAAAGTATCACACTGGATTTACAGCTTTACAGTCTTTGCATTCGCAGGTATTTTTATGGGAATTTATAATATAGTATTGCAAGTGCCTTTTACAGGTTATACAAAGTGGGATTGGACCGTTTTTCTTTTACTTGCGGTCGTGCCGACAGTGTCACACGTCATTAATAATTGGTTATTAAACTACGTAAATGCAACAACAATTTCGATGAGTATTTTAGGGGAACCAGTTGGAGCATCAATACTAGCGTTCTTCTTACTTGGGGAAAGATTAAATGCTATGCAAATGATCGGTAGCATACTCGTATTGTTTGGTGTATCTGTTTTCTTATTGCAGCAACAAAAAAGAACAGCAAAAAATGTCGTAAACGAGCCTGCTTATACACAGGAATTATAATGTTAAGAGAGAAAAGAGAAGTTGTGATACTTCTCTTTTTGTTTTATAGAAATACGGGCGTAGAAGGGGGAGGGAAATGGAGTTTCCATCAAAAAAAGATACATGGTTATATCCGATTTTTTTCGTTGTCATGGGAGCGTGTTTTGCTCCCATATTTGCAGGAAGAGAATATTTTCTTTTATTTTTCACAATCCCATTAGCCATAGTATTTATTTGGAGTTGGTTTTCAACAAAATATATTGTCGGAGAAGAAACAATTACTATTAGATCCGGTTTCGTGAAAAAGCGCATATTGATACGAGATATAAAAAAGATTTCAAATACGAAAAATCCAGTAGCAGCTTATGCCTTATCATTTGATCGACTTGAAATTGTTTATGGATCACATCAAACAGAAATTATTTCTCCTAAAGATAAAGAGCAATTCATCAATCTCGTTACAAGTAAAAATTCACACATTGAAATAAAGTAAAAGAGTGGCTTCATAGCCACTCTTTTACTTTGGGTTTGTCATATAAGGTTGTACATGAATGATACATAGGTCCCTGAACTTACCTTCAGCAGTTGTAACAATTACGACTGCTCTACCTGCACTTTTTCCAGTAATCGTTACTGTATCACCTTTTGGATACAGTGTGATAACATCAGCATTCATATTTGTCCAAATAAGTTTGTTATTGGTTGCTTGTACTGGCAAAACAGTGGCGGACAACTCAGTGCTTTGGCCAGTTCTTATTTTCAACTTATTTTTTTCCATATGAACACCGATGATTGAAATAACAGAAGGAGCGATTGAAATTTTAGGTGGATTAGGTTGTATGTTCAAACAAGACGCAGAAGTATTGGTGATAGGTGAAAATTTTCGTGTTTGTTGTTGCTGGAAAGCTGCTAACATGTTGGAGTCCCCTTTCTGTATAAGTGCTGATAGTACTACTATAAAGGAGTAGTGTTACGTTTAATTTAATGAAACATAAAGAAATTGTTAAATTCGAGCAGAAGATTGTCGAACATTGATAAATTGCAAATTTAATTAGTTCTTTACCAATCGGGCAGTTATTTCCCACCTAGCTCCTTCGTATTCGCCGAATTTTGAGGTGTGAGTCTTATTGCCAACAAATAGCGGGATAAAAAGAAAGCTCTGCTATCATAACAGCAGAGCTTTTCCTTTATAGATTATCACTATGTTGTTTTTCGAAATTCTCAAATTGCTCTTCAATTTCTTTTGAAGGCTGTGTTAGTAAACTAACAATTACGATTACTAGTAAACTAATAGTGAAACCAGGAATCATTTCATATAAGAATTCTTTTAAGAATTTGAATTGAGTCCAAATAATGACTGTAGCGGCACCAGAAATCATACCAGCAAGTGCGCCCCACTTCGTCATACGTTTCCAGTATAAGCTTAATAAAATAGCAGGTCCGAATGAAGAGCCAAATCCAGCCCAAGCGTATCCAACAAGAGCTAAAATCGTATCATTTTGTTTAAACGCTAATGCACATCCAACTAATGCAATAACAAGTACAGCCATACGGCCGACAAATACAAGCTCTTTATCAGAAGCAGAACGTTTAAAGAAAGTACGATATAAGTCTTCAGTTATGGCACTAGAAGTAACGAGTAACTGAGATGAGATTGTACTCATAATTGCTGCTAAAATAGCGGCTAATAAAAATCCAGTAATAAGCGGGTGGAATAAAATTTTTCCCAGTTCAAGGAAAATTGTCTCTGGGTTGGATAGCTTTAATCCTTTGTCTGAGTAGTATGCAATACCGATAAGACCAGTAAACATAGCTCCAACAACAGAGAAAATCATCCAGCTCATACCAATTCGTCTTGCACTTTTAATTTCTTTTACAGAAGAAATTGCCATAAATCGTACGATAATATGTGGTTGTCCAACATAACCAAGGCCCCATGCGAATAATGAAATAATACCTAATACAGAAGTGCCTTTAAAAATGTCTAATAATGTTGGATCAATTGATTTAATTGTGCTAAATGCTGGACCAAGCCCATTTACATTCATAATTGTAACAGTAGGAACAAGAATAAGAGCAATTACCATAATGATTCCTTGCACGAAGTCTGTCCAACTTACTGCTAAGAAACCACCAAATAACGTGTAAGCAACAACAACGCCTGCAACAATGAATAATCCAACATGGTAGTTCATACCAAATGAATTTTCAAATAATACAGCGCCTGAAACTAATCCTGAAGCTACATAAAAAGTAAAGAAAATCATAATAACAAGTCCAGATACTAAGCGTAGCATATGGGATTTGTCTTGGAATCGGTGTTCCAAAAATTCTGGGATAGTAATAGAGTTGTTTGCAATTTCTGAGTAGGTACGTAAGCGAGGAGCGACATATAGCCAGTTTGCGTATGCGCCTAGTGTTAGGCCGATCGCAATCCAACTACTACTTAATCCAACGCTAAACATTGCACCGGGTAAGCCCATTAAAAGCCAACCACTCATATCGGATGCTCCAGCACTTAATGCTGTTACTGCGGGGCCTAGTGTACGCCCGCCAAGCATATAATCTGTTAAGTTGGACGTTCGTTTATAGGCGAAATAGCCAATTACTAACATCCCGAGCATGTAAATAGAGATAGAAGTTAAAGTTAACATCTGCGTACTCATGTAGTTCCCCTTCCTTTTGTCATGTCTTTTGATGCGTTATGCATATTTATCCCGCATTAACGGGCAGTAAAACTCCCACCTTAAAATCGGCTGGGCAAGGAAGTTAGGTGGGAGATCAACTGCCCGTAAATGCCCGATTGGTTCAACTAATAATCAGTGGGGGATGAACAAAATCCCCACTGATTAAAGTTTCACTTTATAATCTATCATGATTATTCTGAAAAATCCATACAGAAATATGAATTTTCAGAAATGTAAGCGTTTTTTTGATGTCATTTTACTTTTTTGATATATAATATTCATACAAAAAACCTTATTTTTAATAGAGTATTTATTATATTTACATAAAAAGAGGTTGTTTTGTCAATATAATATTGAAAGGAGAGAAAAATAAAATTTTTTAAAAAGTATTGACTTGTGAAAAAAGTTAGGTCTATAATGAGTGCAACTTAAAAAAATGCAAGCGTTGATGAAGAAGAGTACACATGATGAACATGTCAGAGAGCTGATGGTTGGTGCGAATCAGTATGGAATTGATGTGGAATGGGCTTCGGAGCTTCCAAACCGAAACGAAAGAAGTAGGCTTTGGCGACATGATCTCATCGATACAAGAGACACGTATTGTTTTTGATACGGTAAAGTGCGTTACGTTCGTAACGAATTAAGGTGGCACCACGGGAGTACCCGTCCTTTCTATAGGATGAGTACTCCCTTTTTGTGTATAAAAAATTAAATAAATGAAATCGTTTAAGTAAGAAGAGTACGTATATTGGAGACGTTACAGAGAGCCGGGGATAGGTGGGAGCCCGGTGCGGTGCCATATACGGAATGGGCTTACGAGAGGTATGCTGAACAATTATTTTCAGTAGGCAACCCGGGTTCCGCCGTTACAAGGATAAGGTATAAATTTTGTACCTGAACAAAGCGGGATGCTTTTGCATCCAACACGAGGTGGTACCGCGGTATATTTATCGTCCTCTACATATTTTCGATATGTAGAGGACTTTTTTATTTTTCAGGGCGAGGTGAAGGACATGATGACGAAAGAAGAATTTATAAAACAAAAAAGAGAGAGAAAGACATTTTTAGTAATCACTGAAGAAGAAGGAGATAGCATTACGCCAATTTCTTTATATAGACGTATGAAAGGTAAAAAGAAATTTTTATTAGAAAGCTCACAGCTTCATCAAGATAAAGGACGCTATTCTTACTTAGGGTGTAATCCGTATGGGGAAGTGAAAAGTGTTGGTACGGAAGTGGAACGAACGATTTACGGCAGGTCAGAAAAGTTGCAAAGTAACGTACTACAAGTGTTAGAAGAAATAATCGCGTCAGCTCAGGTAGATAGTCCTTTTCCATTTTGCGGGGGAGCAGTTGGATATATTGGCTATGATGTCATTCGGCAATATGAAAACATTGGAGCAGATTTATATGATCCATTGAATATTCCAGAAGTACACCTTTTACTATACCGTGAGTTTATCGTGTATGACCACTTACGCCAAAGGTTGTCGTTTGTATATGTATGCAGGGAAGATGATTCAGCAGATTATGAAGAAGTATACGAAAGGCTACGAGTATACAAACAGGAAGTACTACAGGGAGAAGAAGCGGGAGTAACTGAAATAAGATCAACATTATCATTCACTTCTTCTGTAACGGAAAGAGAATTTTGCGTGATGGTAGAAACGGCGAAAGAACACATCGGGGCCGGGGACATATTTCAAGTTGTATTATCTCAGCGTTTGCAAAGCGAATGTATTGGTGATCCATTCGCGTTATATCGAAAACTTCGAATTGCCAATCCATCACCATATATGTTTTATATCGATTTTCAAGATTATGTTGTACTCGGTTCTTCGCCAGAAAGTTTGTTATCAGTAAGAGAGGATAAAGTGATGACGAATCCAATTGCCGGTACGAGACCGAGAGGGAAAACGAAGCAGGAGGATACGGAAATTGAAAAAGAACTGTTAGAAAATGAGAAAGAGCGAGCGGAGCATATGATGCTTGTAGATCTAGGGCGAAATGATATTGGTAGAGTGAGTGAAATCGGCTCAGTTACGATAGATAAATATATGAAAGTAGAAAAATATTCTCACGTTATGCACATTGTATCTGAAGTTTACGGAACATTACGAAAACGAATGAGCGGATTTGATGCATTAGCGTATTGCTTACCAGCGGGGACGGTATCAGGTGCTCCGAAAATTAGAGCGATGGAAATTATAAATGAGCTAGAGAATGAAAAAAGAAATGTATACGCTGGTGCAGTTGGATACGTTAGTTTTTCAGGGAATCTTGATATGGCGCTCGCCATTCGAACAATGGTCGTAAAGGATGAAAAAGCATACGTTCAGGCAGGAGCGGGCATCGTTTACGATTCAGATCCAGTAGCTGAATATGAAGAAACATTAAATAAAGCGAGAGCGCTATTGGAGGTAATGAAATGATTGTACTGATCGATAATTATGATTCATTCACATATAACTTGTACCAACTATTAGGCGAATACGAAGAAGAAATTGTTGTCGTAAGAAATGATCAAATAACGATAGAACAATTAGAAGAAATGAACCCAAAAGGAATTGTGCTTTCGCCAGGACCAGGAAAACCAGAGGATGCTGGCATTTGTATTGAAGTGATTCATCATTTTTATAAGAACGTTCCCATATTAGGTATTTGCCTTGGTCATCAAGCAATTATATCAGCGTTTGGAGGAGAGATTGTAAGAGCAGAGCGCATTAAACACGGAAAAACATCGCGTGTGAAACATAACGGAACGTCAATCTTTTCATATGTGACGCAGCCGCTAACAGCGATGCGCTACCATTCTCTTGTTGCAGCACAAACGAGCTTGCCACAGTGTTTTGACATATTAGCGACAGCGATGGACGATGGAGAAATAATGGCAGTTCGTCACAATTATTATCCGCTCTTCGGATTACAGTTTCATCCGGAATCAATCGCGACAGAAGAAGGCGGAAAGTTAATACGTGCCTTTTTAGGCGAAGTGAAAGAGGAGGAAAGAGTATGAATAACTATCTTCGTAAATTGGTGGAGGGACAACATTTAACAGAAGAGGAAATGTATAAAGCGGGGCTTCTTTTATTAAATGAAAACATATTGGAAAGTGAAATTGCAGCTTTCTTAGTCTTACTGAAAGCGAAAGGTGAAACGGCAGAAGAAATATACGGTCTCGTTCGAGCTCTTCGCGAAAAGGCATTACCGTTTTCGAATCATATACAAGGCGCGATGGACAATTGCGGGACAGGTGGTGACGGTGCCCAAACGTTTAATATTAGCACAACATCAGCATTTGTACTGGCAGGAGCTGACGTAAAGGTTGCAAAACATGGTAATCGTGCTGTTTCTAGTAAAACAGGAAGTGCAGATTTATTAGAAGAACTCGGTGTAAATATTAGTAGTACGCCAAACGAAATTGATTATTTATTAGAGCATGTCGGAATCGCATTTTTATTCGCACCAGCGATGCATCCAGCATTAAAGCGCATTATGAAAATAAGAAAAGAATTAAACGTTCCGACGATCTTTAACTTAATTGGACCGTTAACGAATCCGGTGAATTTAGAAACACAATTTGTCGGCATTTATAAACGAGATATGTTACTACCAGTTGCGCAAGTACTACAGAAACTAGGAAGAAAACAAGCACTTGTCATAAACGGAAGTGGGTTTTTAGATGAAGCATCATTGCAAGGAGAAAATCATGTTGTCATTTTAAAAGATAATGAAATAGTAGAAACGAGTATTGAACCTGAGAAATATGGATTCTCAATAGTGAAAAACGAAGAGATTAGAGGAGGGAATTCGAAAGAAAATGCAAAGATTACGCTCGGAGTATTAAGCGGAGAAAAGAGTGTTTACCGTGATACTGTTTTATTCAATGCAGGGCTTGCTCTTTTCGCAAATGGAAAAGCAAAGACGATTGAAGAAGGAATAACACTCGCAGCACATAGCATTGACTCTGGAAAAGCATTAGCGAAACTAAACTTATTAATTGCAGCAAGTAATGAAAAATTAGAAAGGGTGAATTAAAGTGGGGACGATTTTAGACAAAATTGTAGATCAAAAGAAAAAGGAAGTTGCGACATTATATGAAACATATACACCAGTAAAAGAAAAAAGAAAAACGCGCTCACTTGTAAAGGCTCTAGAGCAATTTACTGTCATTGCAGAAGTAAAGCGAGCATCACCATCAAAAGGAGATATTAATTTACATGTTGATGTACGAAAACAAGTGAAGACATATGAAGAATGCGGCGCTGGTGCAGTTTCTGTTTTAACAGACGGTCAATTTTTTAAAGGATCATTTTATGATTTACAAACGGCAAGAGAAGAAAGTAGCATTCCGCTTTTATGTAAAGATTTCATAATCGATAAGATTCAAATTGATAGAGCGTATGAAGCTGGTGCAGATATTATTTTACTAATCGTAGCGGCGTTAACGAAAGAGAAATTAAAAGAGTTGTATAGCTACGTATTAGAAAAAGGGTTAGAAGCGATTGTTGAAGTTCATGATGAACAGGAATTAGAAATTGCAATTCAATTAAATCCGCACGTTATCGGTATTAACAACCGTAATTTAAAAACATTTGAAGTCGATTTAGGCCAAACAGAAAAGCTTGGAAAACGATTGAATGAGGAGAAATTACTTTGGATTAGCGAAAGCGGGATTCATTCAAAAGAGGATATTATTCGTGTTAAAAAAGCAGGAGCAAAAGGTGTATTAGTTGGGGAAGCACTTATGACATCATCTTCTATTCGTACCTTTTTTGAAGATTGTAAGGTGAACATATGAAAGTGAAAATTTGCGGGATCACTGATATGGAAACAGCAAAACGTGCTTGCGAATACGGAGCTGATGCACTCGGATTTGTTTTTGCAGAAAGTAAGAGAAAAATTACTCCAGGGCTAGCGAAAGAAATCATTCAGGAACTTCCAGCCAACGTGTTAAAAATTGGTGTTTTCGTAAATGAATCAGTAGAAGTGATCCAGAAAATTGCAGATGAATGCGGGTTAAAACATGTGCAACTACATGGGGACGAAGATAATCATCTGATTAGAAGATTGAATATTCCGTCTATAAAAGCGCTCGGAGTAACTTCAGAGATTGATATGAAAAATGCTCAAGTGTATGAAACGGATTATATATTATTTGATAGCCCAAAAGAAAGGTTTCACGGAGGAAATGGAAAGAAATTTTCATGGGAACTACTCGCACATATGCCAAAAGAATTACGAGAGAAAACGATATTAGCTGGTGGATTAAACACTCTCAATATAGAAGAAGCAATTCGAACTGTTAGGCCATATATGGTCGATGTGAGCAGCGGAGTAGAGACAGAAGGAAAGAAAGATGTAGAGAAAATAAAACAATTTATTATAAAAGCGAAGGAGTGTTCTAAATGAACTACGCATATCCAGATGAAAAAGGTCACTACGGTATATACGGAGGACGATACGTTCCAGAAACGTTAATGCAATCTGTATTAGAATTAGAAGAAGCATATAAAGAGGCAATGGAAGATGAAGAGTTTCAAAAGGAATTAAATCATTATTTAAAAACGTATGTCGGAAGAGAAACACCGCTTTATTTCGCTGAGAATATGACGGAGTATTGCGGAGGTGCAAAGATTTATTTAAAACGTGAAGATTTGAACCATACAGGAGCTCATAAAATTAACAATACAATTGGTCAGGCACTTCTTGCGGTGCGAATGGGCAAGAAAAAAGTTGTCGCTGAAACAGGAGCTGGACAACACGGAGTTGCAACAGCTACTGTATGTGCTCTACTCGGATTAGAATGCGTCATTTTTATGGGAGAAGAAGATGTAAGACGTCAAAAATTAAATGTGTTCCGAATGGAATTACTCGGAGCGAAAGTAGAAAGTGTAGCGGCAGGTAGCGGTACATTAAAAGATGCGGTAAACGAGGCACTTCGTTACTGGGTTTCACACGTGCATGATACGCACTATATTATGGGATCTGTTCTCGGACCACATCCATTCCCGCAAATTGTCCGTGATTTCCAAAGTGTAATTGGAAATGAAACGAAAAAACAATATGAGGCGTTAGAAGGAAAGTTACCAGAAGCAGTCGTTGCTTGTATTGGCGGTGGTAGTAATGCGATGGGTATGTTTTATCCGTTCGTACACGATGAAGAAGTTGCTCTTTACGGCGTAGAAGCAGCTGGAAAAGGAGTTCATACAGAAAAGCATGCAGCTACTTTAACGAAAGGAAGCGTTGGCGTTCTCCACGGATCGATGATGTATCTTCTGCAAAATGAAGAAGGACAAATTCAAGAAGCTCACTCTATTTCGGCGGGACTTGATTACCCTGGTGTTGGGCCAGAACATAGCTTGCTAAAAGATATTGGCCGCGTTTCTTATCATTCCATTACTGATGATGAAGCGTTAGAAGCATTTCAATTATTAACGAAAAAAGAAGGAATTATCCCGGCGTTAGAAAGCTCGCATGCTGTCGCGTACGCTTTAAAATTAGCGCCGCAAATGAAGAAAGACGAAGGGCTTGTCATTTGTTTATCTGGCCGCGGTGATAAAGATGTAGAGAGTATAAAACGTTATATGGAAGAGGTGTAAACAATGGGAGTAGAAAAAATGAAAGCAGCATTTGAAAATGGCAAGAAAGCATTTATTCCGTACGTAATGGGCGGAGATGGTGGCCTTGAAAAATTAAAAGAAAGAATTCGTTTTCTTGATGAAGCAGGAGCAAGCATCGTTGAAATTGGTATCCCGTTTTCAGATCCAGTCGCAGATGGCCCAACGATTCAAAGAGCAGGGAAACGAGCACTAGATAGCGGTGTAACATTAAAGGGCATTTTTCAAGCGTTAGCAGAAGTAAGAAAAGAAGTACAAATTCCTTTTGTACTCATGACATACTTAAATCCAGTACTTGCATTCGGAAAAGAACACTTCATTGAGAGATGCTTAGAAGCAGGTGTGGACGGTATTATCGTTCCAGATTTACCGTATGAAGAACAAGACATTATTGCACCGCTTCTCCGAACTGCAAATATCGCTTTAATCCCACTCGTTACCGTTACAAGCCCAATTGAGCGAATTGAGAAAATTACGAGTGAATCAGAAGGGTTCGTCTACGCCGTTACAGTAGCGGGCGTAACAGGCGTACGTCAAAATTTTAAAGAGGAGATTCATAGTTACTTAGAAAAAGTAAAATCACATACGCATTTACCGGTAGTGGCAGGGTTCGGTATTTCAACGAAGGAACATGTAGAAGAAATGATTACAATATGTGACGGGGTTGTCGTTGGAAGTAAAATTATTGAACTGTTAGAAAATGAAAAACGAGAAGAAATATGTGAATTCATACAGGCAACAAAACAAAAAGAAGAGGCATAAGTCTCTTCTTTTTGTTTTGTGTAATAAATGTTAAAATATACAGAAAATACATATAATTTAGAGGGTGAGAAAGCATGCTAAGACGGAAACTATTATATCTACTTCTAACTGTACCACTATACGCTTGGCTCATTAGCATGACAAAAATAGAGTTGATGGCTCTATTTTTAGGATATGTATTCATCTTTTCCAACTTAAATCGCATTCAAGAGCAATCTATTTTAGAAATATGTATATTTTCGATTAGTATAGAATTATTTAGTATCGTTTCGATTGTATTGTTAAATGAATTATTCCGATGGATCCACTCATTTGAATTCATGAAATTTGGGAATGCTGTATTGCAAGTCATATGTGCTTATATTGTGTTTGTTGTGTTAGACAAAATAGTCGGCCAGCAGACAGTTTTTCAGGATAATAGAAAATGGGAGTGATTCAAAAAAGAGCCAAACGGCTCTTTTTTGAAACTGTTGTAAAAACAATTGAAAATTATGACATCTGTTATATAATAGTTAAAAATTGTATTTTAAACGAAATGAGATGATAACATGGCCATATTTTTGGCACTTATCCCAATTATGATGATTTTCATTTGCTTATTTTTATTGAAACAAACGTCATTAAGATCCTCGTTAATTTCTTATGCGGTATGTGTTGGAATCGTTTTACTCTCGCCAACGTTTCAATTAGGGATAAGTGAAACTGTGCACGCAACGATTAAAGGGTGGTTAATTTGTTTTATTGTCGGGTACGTTTTATTTTTCGGTATTTTTTTATTTCACCTCATGAACAAAATGGGGTACATCGACCAAGTAGCGCGTTTTTTAGAAGAAGTGACGCAAGATCGTTTATTACAAATGCTTCTTATGTGCTTTGGTATTTGCCCACTAATTGAATCGGTAAGTGGATTCGGAATTGGTTTTATGGTTGCAGCACCTATTTTTCTTTCATTAGGTTATAAACCGTTCCAAGCTGTACTGCTCTCGTTTATCGGCTTACTAGCTAGTTCATGGGGAGCAATGGCAACTGGTACGATTATCGGTTCGCAACTTATCAATATGCCGCTTACAACACTCGGTACAAATACAGCGCTATTAAGTATCCCGATGTTTGCTTATTTCGTCATTCTTTCTTTACACGTTGTTGGCGGCTGGCAGGCGGTTATTGAAAAGTGGAAGGAAGGATTCGGTTTCTTTCTATTATTTTCTCTCGGAATCTATCTTTCTAACGCATACGTAAGTGTTGAACTAGCAGGTATACTAAGTTCTATCATTACGATTACATTTGGTTTTCTTATCATTAAATTAAAAGGAAAAAGTGGGCAAAATCTTATAACAGAGCATGCGGCTGCAACGGAGAGAGAAGTATCTATTATAAAAATTATTAGCCCTTATATATTTCTAACAGTTTGTATTTTACTTTCTCGCCTCGTTCCAGCATTACATGATTTGTTCAGATCATATGCGGTTCTTGATTTGAAATCATACTCTTACAAACTAGAGTTACTATATTCACCAGGATTTTGGCTCGGTATGACTTGCTTATTTACTATTATTTTCTTCCGCATCCCGTCTAATATTATTAAACAATCACTCTCACAAACGATCAAACAATGGATTCCTTTTGCGATTACGACGACAATGTTTATCGCCATTTCAGAATTAATGGGTGCATCTGGCATGCATTCATTACTTGCAAAAACGGCTGGTGAAACATTTGGAACATTTTTCGTTTTCGTTGCTCCGTTTATCGGTGGTATCGGTGGCTTTTTAACAGGTAGTAATGCAGGCTCAAATGCGATGTTCATAAAACTACAAATGCAAACGGCACAAAATGTAGCACTCCCGTGGCAATACGTCACAACATTGCAAAACACCGCATCATCAGTAGCGACGATCGCTTGCCCGTCACGGATTACACTAGGTGCGTATTTATGTAATATTCCGTATCGTGAAAATGAACTATTAAAGAAGACGACGTTAATGATTTTTGGTGCGGTGTTGCTTATAGTGGTAGAGGTTGTTGTTTGGTATATGTTGAGAAATTAAAAATCCTCCTGACATAGGAGGATTTTTCTTATGAGTGGATAATGTTTTAAACATGAATAGCTTCTATTAAATGAATAGGAGATGAAATGTATGCCCCTAAAAAACTATGGCGTGTTAAAAGGTACAGTTATACAATCTAAAATCGGAAAAGGGAAAACACCTCATTATCAAGTTCATTTACAAGGCGAAGCAGAAGTAGATTATCGTATTGCAATTAACGTAAAGTCGCAAAGTTATCCGTCAGAAGTTTTATATTTTGCAAGCGACAATATTCGGTCAGAAGCGATTCATATTTTACCAACATTACCATTTGGTTTTACAGAAATAAAAAACAATGAACCGAAAGTAGCTTTAGACTACGTAAGAGGTAATTTATTTGATTCCAAGCAAATGATTCCTTTACCTGCTGAAAAAGCAGGAGTGGATAATGATTTAAATGAAAAAATAGAACGTTATATAAAACAAGCAATAGAAGAAAAAGCAATTATTTACGCATTCGGTGAAAGATGGGGACCAGAAGAAAATACACCCGATTCTTACTTTCATTTCGAACCAGGAAACGGGATACATGATATTCACATGAATCAAGGGAATGTAGAAAAATGGAAAGGTGATAATGGTATATGGCAAGACGGAGGAATACTCATTCACTTTGAAAAGGAAGAAAAATGGATCGGTATATTCCTTGCCTTCCAGTCACAGTCATGGTGTACCGATGAAGAGGGACATGCTCGTGTGCCGGTTGAGCATTGTGATTATAAGAGGAATAATTGAGAAGAAGAGGGCGTTCAAAAAGAACGCCCTCCTCTTATTTTATAAAACCCAAAACTAACAAGTGTAGAAATACAAGAGAACAGCAGTGCTACACTAGAAAACGCAATGAGGTACATATTATACTTCATCACTTTTCCAATTAGTTGGTTGCTATCATACTGAAACAATCCCGCTATGATGTTGAATAAAAATAACACGATAAACATGACGATAACACCGTCTATTGATCCTTGAATATCTGGTTTGCTTAAAGCGATATGTGCAGAAATACAAATGGCGATAAATAAAAATAGCCAAAAGGAAGGATTCAATACATTATTTATTGTAAATAAACTTTTCAATAATACGAACGTCGACAAGAGCATGTTTTGAACCATTTCTACATTAATAGAAGTAGAAGTGATTGTTTTTTCGAGAGTTGTATGAAATAAAAAATATGAATTTGGTACGAAATAGCGCATTAAAAGGATTAGTGCGGTAATACCAGAAATAATAGGCCCGATGCCGATAAAGAAGTTTCCAATTCGTTGATATACACTTTTATGATTGTATTGATGTTGTACGTAGCCTAAAGCGCCCTGGCTTGTATCTGTTGGGAAAAACTGCGTTGCTACAATTTTATGACGAAATAGTACGCACATAATGGCATGTCCAAGTTCATGAATAGGAACACCAATCCAAGCAGTCAAAAGGAATCCTTTTCTTCCAAATGCTCTCGACCAATACATCCGTGTTAGTGATTCTAAATAGCCTAATAGAAATCCGATTACAATGATAACGCCAATTAAAGAAAATAATTGGATTACGCTTGTAAGGAGTATTTGAAAAATTGAGTTTACCAATTCCATTGCCAGTCATCCAATCTGTTAGAAACATTATTTATCCGACTTTAATGGGCAGTAATACCCCCACCTCAAAATTCAGCGAAAGCAAAGAAGTTAGGTAGGGGATCAACTGCCCATAAAAGTCCGATTGGTTCAACTAATAATCAGTGGGGGATGAAGAAAACCCCCACTGATTAAAGTTTCACTTTATTCTGTTTCATAATAGCATTTTTTTTCAAGATTGCTAGCACATATATTTTCTTTCGGAAGGAGGATTTCAGAATCTTTTTCTTGTAGTCATGTTTTATGTACAAAGTCATATATTGAATTTGTAACACCCTATACGGTATCTGCTTAAGGGGGGAATGCGAGAATGAAATGTCTGGTGTGTCATACAGAAAATAGAGCAGAGGCAAAGTTTTGCGGGAATTGTGGACATTCGTTAACGGAGGAAGCCGTAGCGAGTGAAGGTGAGCAACAGGAACGCGTAGCTTTAGCAAAGAAAACTCGAACAAATGAAACGGTAGAGCAAGCGATGCGATTTGCGAGTGGATATTTTCAGTTTTTTAAACATGCTTTCAAAGCACCGACAGCGATTATGAAAAGCGGCAAGATTGAAGTACGAAATGGAATTGTAAGTCTTGTTCTTATTTGTTTTTTAGGAGCATGTATTTTTTATAGAATGATGAGCACAGCAGCTGCTGTTACGAGAACATTTGCACCAGATATAACGACTCCTAATTTCTTTTGGGACTCTGTAACGGTCTTTTTATTTTTACTAATTTTAACTTTATTTGTCGGATTTATTATTTTTGTAAGTGGAAAGATGATGAAATCTTCATTTTCATTTCTTGAAGTATTCGGTGTGTGGGGAACGATAGCGACGCCAGCTATTGCTATATTAGTTCTTTCTTTTCTGTTTAGCTTTTTATTAATCTTTTTCTTACCAATCTTATTAGGGCTGGCTACAACGTATATGTCAATTAGCATAATTGTCGCTATAGTAAAGCTAGATAACGGCGGATTAGACCCTATTTATACACTTCTTATCGCAAATGTTTTAATTGGAATTGCAACATTCATTGTATTATGGTCTTACATTAGCACGATAATTCAAACCTTTACACAGGGATTCACTGGCTTCTAACGAAAAGGTGGATGAATGTATGTACAAAGTGTGGCACTCATTTTGAAGACGGTGTTCAATTTTGTCAAAACCTCAGTATGTATATAATGGCTTCATCTTTCCTGATAGTGATATCCGAAAATTAACGAGTGGGGACTTAACATACTTATCGAAAGAACAATTGAAAATAGAGAGAAACGAAATATACGCAAGG
The DNA here is from genome assembly GCF_027716265.1 of Bacillus cereus group sp. Bc031. Classification (NCBI taxonomy): domain Bacteria; kingdom Bacillati; phylum Bacillota; class Bacilli; order Caryophanales; family Bacillaceae; genus Bacillus; species Bacillus cereus group sp. Bc031. The sequence continues at coordinate 142,925 of NZ_JAQFUL010000002.1, read as the reverse complement.
CATGGACATATTTTTCAAAGCAGTCTTGGTATAGAGAAAACAAGTATTATAAAGGAAAGCTAACGGATATTGAATCTTATAATGTTGAACTCATTAAATCAAGAGAATAAACACGATAAAAAGGTACAGTGCATAACTGTACCTTTTTATCGTTATTTATCTGAACCAGGATCCCTTGAGAAAAAGATGTGAAAGAGAAATGTGACTTTACTGGATCCTCCTGATGTACTAGCTTGTATATGTGATAAAGGACCAGACGTTAGGGCTGCCTCGGAATGGGGTGGGACGACTATTTTGAGCGCATGATCTGATTCTGGTGAAGCAATAACAGTAATTGTATCATCAGAGAAGTTTATAATTTTAACAGAACCGACTGGAAAGATGGACTTGCCAGCATGTGATGCTGAAGCGAATTGGGTAGCTTTCCAAATATCTTGCGCAAATGTATCATCGTTAGATAACCAAGCACGAGCGCTATATATTGTTGCATTAATGGAAAATTCTTGGTCAAGTGAGACGGCGGGTTTCGGTTCTTTTGGTTCTTGCGGTTCATCTGGAAGCTGGGCGAGAAGGCCGGCGCACATGTATGTTTCACCTACTTTCAATTGTTACTGTTATAGCATATTAAACATGTTGTTTATAAGACACGACGGTTACCTATTCAGGCATAGGTTTGTGCACCAAATTTGAAGATGAAATTCTCTTTCTTTACAATGGAAGTAGGTGTTATTTCTATAAAATATGGAAAACGTAAAGAGTATGTAAAAAAGAAGGAGTGGTAAAGTGAACTATGTCATTATTGGCGGAGATGCAGCTGGTATGAGTGCAGCGATGCAAATTGTTAGAAACGGTAAAAATGCAAATGTTGTAACGTTAGAAAAAGGTGAAATTTATTCGTACGCGCAGTGTGGGTTACCATATGTCATTAGTGGTGCTATCGCTTCAACGGAAAAGTTAATCGCGCGTAATGTAAAGACGTTTCGTGATAAATACGGGATTGATGCGAAAGTACGACATGAAGTAACGAAAGTAGATACGGAAAAGAAAATGGTATACGCAGAGCATACGAAGACGAAAGATGTCTTTGAATTTTCGTATGATCGTTTATTAATTGCGACCGGAGTACGTCCTGTTATGCCAGAATGGGAAGGGCGAGATTTACAAGGCGTTCATCTTTTAAAAACAATTCCGGATGCTGAGCGCATATTAAAAACGCTAGAAACGAATAAAGTTGAAGATGTAACCATTATTGGCGGCGGTGCAATTGGGCTGGAAATGGCAGAAACATTCGTCGAACTCGGTAAGAAAGTAAGAATGATTGAGAGAAATGATCATATCGGTACAATTTACGATGCAGATATGGCGGAATATATACATAAAGAAGCAGATAAACATCATATTGAAATTTTAACGAATGAAAATGTAAAAGCGTTTAAAGGGAATGAACGAGTAGAAGCAGTTGAAACGGATAAAGGTACGTATAAAGCGGATCTTGTTCTAGTATCTGTCGGAGTGAAGCCGAATACTGATTTTCTTGAAGGAACGAATATACGTACAAATCATAAAGGGGCAATCGAGGTAAATGCATATATGCAAACGAATGTGCAAGACGTATATGCAGCTGGTGATTGTGCGACACATTATCACGTTATAAAAGAAATTCATGATCATATTCCAATTGGAACAACTGCAAATAAACAAGGGCGACTTGCTGGACTGAATATGCTGGATAAACGAAGAGCTTTTAAAGGAACGTTGGGTACAGGCATTATTAAATTTATGAATTTGACGCTCGCAAGAACAGGCTTAAATGAAAAGGAAGCAAAAGGATTACATATCCCGTATAAAACAGTCAAAGTAGATTCGACAAATATGGCGGGCTATTATCCAAATGCGAAACCACTTTACTTGAAATTACTATACCGTTCTGACACGAAACAATTATTAGGCGGACAAGTAATTGGAGAAGAAGGTGTAGATAAACGGATTGATGTGATCGCAATGGCACCCTTCAATAAAATGAGCATTCACGATTTAGAAGATGTCGACTTAAGTTATGCACCACCATATAACAGCGTTTGGGATCCAATTCAGCAAGCGGCAAGACGAGCGGAATAGCACTTTTTAAGTGCTATTTTTTTCGTTAAAGGGTAATCATCATTTTTGTCGAATGAAGAGGGTTGGGAAATAGTTACATATAGGGAAGGGGGATCATTAAAAATGTTTATAACACTTCAAGCAGTTCAAGAATCAGAAAAAGAGATATTACGTAATTTGTACGCACTATATCTACATGACCTCTCTAAGTTCACACCTAATATAACGATTGGAGCAAATGGATTTTTTGAATACGAAGATTTACATATGTTCTGGGAAAATGATGGAATCACTCCGTATTTTATTAAAAGTGATAATGAGATTGTAGGATTTTTATTACTACTGGAACGCCCGTTTTTGAAGAAGGAAAACGATTTTGGTATAAATGACATTTTCATATTGAATCAGTACAAAGGAAAAGGAATCGGTAAACAAGTTATTGAGAGTTTGCTAAAAGAGAAACGAGGACAATATTTCGTTATCGAACTTGTGAAAAATGTACCAGCCGTTTCTTTTTGGAAGAAAGTATATAGGGAACTAAACATCGAATTTGATGAGAAAATACAGTTAATCGATGAGGAAGAATGTCTCGTGCGAACGTTTAAAATATAATGAAATGGATTCTACTTGTATATTACTTTGAAATTTAACTTTATTTTGAATATACCGTTCACCCTTGAAAACATAGTACGTATCGCTTATATTGTCATATAGTATTTATTTTTTAACAAAGCAATGAACGAACCAGGGGGCACAGTATGGCAATTAACATGAAAACAATCGAAGAATGGATTGCTGAATCAAACGCAAGACAGGAAGAAGACTTTGGACACGTTATTGAAGAGATGAAAGAAGTATGCGTTGGACTTGATAACGCGACATTAATTTATACGAAAAACGTATTTTGTTTCGGTAAGAAAGTAGAAGTATTTTTCTTCTTCCAAGACCATGTCGTGATCGGACAAGAAAAAGACGAATATGTTGAAATTGAAAAATTAAAGTATGATGCTATTACACATAGTAACTTAAAAACAAACGATAAAAATACAACGTTAGAATTAAAGTTTGCTAATGGACAATCTATCAATTTAGATAGTTTAAATGATAACTACGGTACGAAAAACTGGTTATTTGCGAGACAAATAAAGAGCATTTTCAAATTAATCTAGTAAAAAAAGCAGACCTCAAAGGGTCTGTTTTTTTACTTGGTCCCTATTACACAAAGGCATCCTCTTTCTTCATAACATTTCACGCTTGTAAATCCTGTTTTATAAAATAGGTTTACTAATTCTTCATTCGTTTTGCATTTCTCCATATGATATTGAATTTTGAAAGTTTCAGCCACTAATAAAAAGGATCCTTTCGGTTGCAAGACGCGAAATACTTCTTTTATATCTTGTTCCACATCAGGCAGAAGTAGTGTGTTTGAAAAGCGGTAATGAGATCGAAGAAGTTCGTATGATAGGGAATAGAAGAAACGCTTGCTTGTTGAACAATGACTTTTTGTTTTTGAACATCTTTTATATTCGTCTGTATCGAATTTTTTACAGCTTGATAGGAGTAATCAATCCCGTATATTTTTCCAAGTGGAGTTCGTTTTGAAAGAGTGTGTATCGTTTTACCGCCGCCACAACCGATATCTAATATAATTGCCTCATTCTTTATATATACTTTTTGTAATGCCCAATTGGTTAGTCTCGTATGTGCACTGTTCATAATACAAAGCATGGAAGAACCAATTGTCCCCCGAGGATTTTTTGCTTGCTGGATTAATCGTTGTAAAATGCTCAAGTTAAACTCTCCTTTTATGTAAGAATATATACTCACTTCTCTTTTTATTAAGTAAGTCCTTTAAAAAAAGCACGCCGATGAGCGGCGTGCTTCTAAATACGCAAATCCCCTTTTAACCAATTCCGCGCTCGATACGCTCCAACAGGAATTTGAATAAGTGACGTTTCATTCCCAGCATCTATTCCGTACAACTGATCACATGAATTTGTATTAAAACTAAGTAAAGGATGCCCGCCCATCCCCATTGCGGTCGCTGCAAAAACGAGTTTGTGAACGAGTATACCTGCCTCCATTTGATGAATACGGTACCCTCTATAGCCTAATGCATTTGTATAGTAATCTTTCTTTCCGACTACATGTAAGCAAAGTGGTACTTGAAAAAGGTTTACGTTATCCATCGTCATACTAGATTGAAGGGGATAACGAAGGTCCCCATATCGAAGTGATTGTATGGAATGTGTTTTACTGTTATAAGTGTAAGCGCCGTTTTCTATATCTTTTACGTTATAGAAACATCCATATAATGAGACGCGCACATTTTCATTTACATACGTACCATCAATGTCGTTGTAATAAGGGAAGGAGAGGCTCGCTTCTTGTAGTAAAGTAGCGAGCTCGGCTGCATCCCATTTTGTAAAAATAAAGTCAGCATCAGGGGAATACCGTTTTCGGCAAAGTTGTAAGAAATCATAAGATAAACGCTCTACTTTCGGCAGTTGTACAGCATGCGCATGATGTTGATAGTGCTCTTCATGAGCTAGTGTTTGGAACTGTGCTGTCGATTCGATCATAGAAGCTTCATTTATTTTTGTTATCATCGGATACTCATTTACATGCTTTGAGCGAACGAAATGTTCATGTGCTAAAGGCGGAATTTGTTGTAATAGCTCATGAGAAGTAATTGTTTTATGTTCACGGTAATCATTGTGAAACCAATTAGATTGCGGTTCTGTACTGAAAGGAACGACAGCATACACACTTTCTTCGCCTTCTGACAGTCCGAGTAAATGATTGATTGCACGGTCTAGAAACTGAAAATATACACCATTTGTGTAACCAAATTGTTTGGCACATTCCAGTAAATGGCCGATGAGAACACCGCTATCTAACCCTTGAAGCCGATACGAAAAGTTATTGTATTTAAAGTAGTTTTTCCCAAACATAGTGGATACGAATGCAGCACCAAAACAAGATTGTATGTTACAACGATTGCCGAGTGCTTCTGTAAGGTAAGAATCGAAATTTCCTTCGCGAAGTAAAATAAGTCGGTGATGCGCGGCGTCGTAATGGTAAATGCCGTCTGGATAATCGTCAATTTTTAAATATATATACAATTCATTTGGATACAAAGCGCCGCCGGAAGGGATAGATCTTCGAAATAAAATTTTCTCGCTATTTAGCTGACATAACTGGGTTAAACCAAATGAACACCAAAGGTAATGACCAATCTCTTTCAAAGTAGGTGTAGTAGAAGAGTTAGGTAAAGATAATGGGATTTCTAAAGAGAGAGGGATAATAGGTAAGTTTCGATATAATTTATAAGGAAGCGGTGCATCTTCCCAGTCTATTTCATGATTTGGCATAATTTCATCGATAGAGAAATGGAGATGATGTAAAAAAGTATCTAGTTGCATGAAATCCCCTCCTTTACTATGGAAACGGGTGCGGATGTGGATTTAATTGTTCAGTCGTTAAAGGTTCGTCTGTATATCCAAGTGTCATCGGTACGGTATACACTCGATCTAGCCCTGTAAGTCGAGTGAGATGGTGACCGAACGTCATCGGTAGCATGCCTGGAATAATGACTTTTACACAATGCAATCCGTTTTTTTCTATAAGAGGTACTGTTTGATTTACAACGATTACGTCAAGTCCGGTTTGCTGCAGGCGGTTTACAAGTTGATTAAGATCGGATGTTAAATCCAGATCAACTGATTGTAATCCGTTCATTTCTTGGAACGATTGCACCGGAGCATCGTCACGTAAAAGGAAGTGAAGACGTTCTTCTGCTTCTTTCAATCCGTACAGCATACTATGGTCTTCCATTTTATTTACGAGATAAGGGTCTTGTAAGCAATTTTCGTAGTGCTCTCTTTTTTGTTCGAGTTCATCGTCTGTTATAAGTAACATGCCTGCTATTTCATGGATGGCACTCTTTAAAGCACGGACTGGGTCCAAATGAGAGCCTCCAGCACAAACAACGTTCATTCCATTTTCACGCGTATTTTTCGCGATTACCCATAAGCTTGGGATGCCGTGTTCCATCGTTGCGTTAAAAGCATGTAATTCATAACCGGTAATCGTGTACAGCCGCTGAATCATTAATTGTAATTCCGTATCATTTGCTGAACTAAGATCAAGGCGGGGAAGAGGTAATTCGGCATACCAAGTGAGCAAAAAGGCGTCACGCTCTACAACTTCTAAAATACCGTGAAAAATTGCTTCTTCTAAACTACCACCAATAGCACATCCATTTGATGTTTCATATACGTAAGCATCTCGATGACCGAGGCTATAATAAGCGATTGATTCAGGAACTAAAATTGGACGGTTTTGTGACAATGAATATCCCCATACCCAGTTTTGTTCATAGTCAGGGTCAAACGGTTTAAATGGAAAACCATCACGATTATAGTGTTCATTTGTATGTACACCGAGCGTAAGGGGATTTAGTGCATGATCCTCTACATCATGAAAACTAGCATGCACATTTGTCTTTTTCCCTCGAGGTGACATACCACAATATCGCTCTAAACCTTCTAAAATAGCAGTTGCTTCACTTATTGCAAATGAAAGAGTTCGGCCTGCAACCCCTTCATTTCCAAACATTAATGGCATGTTTATAATAACGTCAGCAAATGGTAATAAAGAATGCTGCATTTTTCCGTTCAACATACCGACTCGGTAATCTAAATAGTCCTTCGTTAAAAATGTGTTTAGTTCATGAATGGAACGACAGCGATATGTTGCATCACTTGTTTTTAAGCTCGGTTGTAATGAAATCGCTGCTGCATCTGCCGTGTCATCAGGCAAATTACTACATACAGGACAGAGCGGATCTGGAAGAAAAGAATGCCGCGTACATTGCAGTGTTTGTAAGTTTAGTAAAATGAGTTCATTTTCTAAAGAAGAATGAGTATGAGTTAATATTTTCTCTGTTTCTGCGCAAATAAGATGGCACATTTGCAGAATGCCATTTTGGGTGGCACGTACATCACGCCTTGTTACGTTTTCTTCTTTTACCGCATATTTTCGTTGTAGCTCCCACATCTCTTTTTGATCAAATCCAGCGATAAAGCGTCGTCCATCGGCACAATGAGTACATCCTGCTGCAAGAGGATGAATATAAGGACCGATAATACCTTCACCAAATGAAGTAAAACCACGTAGCCACGGAATATGATTTGAACGGAAAATTAGCTCAGCGTCATGATGAATAGTAGAAGGAGAGCCGTCGTGTAATACGAGAGCGAGATCGATATTTTCAGGGAGTTCGTCTGCAATTGTATGTTGGCGAATGATGGAATATTGTTTGCATAATCGATCATGTACATAGTCTGCAAGAATGCCATCCCCTATAAGTAATATATTTTGAGTCATAGACCGTCCTCCTTTGCAATTAATACCCCGTACACACCATCTAAGTTTTCTTTCAAAAATGATTCAATCGCTAAATCAAACACGAATGGATAAAAATGATGTTCTTCTAAATGTTGCAGGGCAAGCTGTACAGATTGCGTACTTGGAATTTCTTCTTCTGCTTGTATTTCTAACCTAAAAGAATCCGTGTCATATAAAATAATAGAGGATTCCGGCAAGATATTAGCTCTGTAAGGAGTTTCTTCATTTTGAATATGAAGAAGCGATAGTTGTAGTGCGTTTCGTAACGCTAACGTCATATTAATATTAGATGCACCGTACCATCGATCATGTATACCAACCCAAACGACTGGAAAGCTGAGAATCTCTTCACCCATTGCGATTTTAGGTGTTTCATGAATGGTAGCGAGGGCATCGTAATAATATCTACAATGTTTATCATGAATGTCCGTTAAGTCGACCGTCGTAATTTCTTCTAGCATATGTGATTGTCGTTCATACAATTTGTGATTTAAATGTTGTTGTAGTGCCCGGTATACACCCTCTGTCATCGTTTCTCCAGCGCCAATACCGATATCGTTATGTTCAGGGATAAGGCGGTGCATAATTTCTGTTACATAGGTTTCAATTCCTGTTAAACCAGCTTCTCGGCGCGCTTCGTTATGAGTCAAACCAGCGCAAGTCATAAGAGGAAGGAGGGAAGTTGGACCATCTGATAGCGGTGTAGCTACTTGAATATTGCATTGTGATAATGGTAATTGATATAAATCTTGTTCATCCCATACATGGAATATACCAGTTTCTTTAGAAGTTAATGAATCGAAAAAGCGGAATAAATCAGTTGAGGTATGTTGGTTAGACCGATGCTCAAGTTGTTCAGAAAGGTTTTCTATCGTATCAATTGTAAAACTTTCATCAGTGGCGAGAGGATGTTTTATAAAAGGATGCCATGCTCCTTCGAGTGTTTCATAATTTAATAAAAAGAATTGAGGTTCTTTTTCTCGGTAAGAATCATTAGCAACGTGCTTAAATAATTCAAAAACGATTATATTTGCTAGCATTGCAGATGTAATTGGTGAAAATGAAGCTGATGAATATTCATTTTGTAAAGTTGTTTCATGTAGCCGATGCCATGCGGATTCCCAGCATTCTTCACGATTAGCCATTACGACAGGACCAGCTATACCAAGTGTTGATAAACAAACGGCTGGTATGAAGTTCTTTCCTACTTCCTTGCAAATCGTGTGAGCTGCTCTTAGTCCTTCGATATCTCCATTTTGCGAAACGTATAAAATCCAGTCGAAAGGCTCGAACACTTCATGCAGGGGACGATCAATTGTTGTATCTATTTCTTGAACAAGTACAGCATCATCTACTTCATGCGCAAGTTCTACTAGCTCATGAATACGGTCGTAATTCGTTTCTTCATAATCTGTCACAAGGTAATGAAAGGTAGGTAATCCGGATTCTAATAAAGAAGAAACTAAGGAAGTAAGCATATCTCCAGAGCCGATTATAAGTACATTTGCATTGCGGTACGTTTCGAATTTTAAAGCGCCTGAATGAGAATCTGCTTCTAGAAATTCAATTTGCGAAGCATATCTATCAAGTAATGCACTGTTTAATTCATGAGGTGCATCTTGACTTACATCACGGACAAACCCATTTGTATATAAAATCTCTCCAATTTCAAATACACGATTTTGATAGGGGAGAGGGAGACCATCCGTTATTTCTGCTAAAGAATAATTACCGTTAAACATTGGCATTAATTTTTCAATCCAGTTATAAATTCCGTCACCGTCCATACGAAATGAACTGGCGTTATTTCGAAAATAGACACCCCCGTTTGAGTCGGGGAGGAAGAAAGTATCTTTATTTGCTTTTAGTTTTGCATGTGCTGGAAGGTTACTCATTTTAATCCTCCTTACTTTTTAGGCATACATTATTAACTTATGTCATACGATTTGTCCCGTATGAATGCAATAAAAAAAGCTGTAGAATGATATATTCTACAGCTTGTAATAGATTATAAATCTATCAACCTTCTAATAATAATGATTTTGGATCTTCAAGCATATCTTTAACAGCAACAAGGAAGCTAACTGCTTCTTTACCATCAACAATACGGTGATCGTAAGATAAAGCGATGTACATCATTGGGCGGTTTTCCATACGTTCGTTATCGATTGCAACTGGACGTACTTGGATTTTGTGCATTCCTAAAATACCAACTTGTGGGCTGTTTAGGATCGGTGTTGACATTAGAGAACCGAACACACCACCGTTTGTAATTGTAAATGTACCACCTTGTAGTTCTTTTAGTGAAAGTTTGTTATCACGTGCTTTTTTACCTAATTCACGAATTTCGCTTTCGATTTCAGCGAAGTTTAATTGGTTCGCATCGCGTACAACTGGAACAACTAATCCATCTGGAGCTGCTACTGCAATACCGATATCATAGAATTTTTTAATGATAAGCTCGTCGCCTTGAATTTCAGCATTTAATAATGGGAATTGTTTTAATGCTGCAACAACTGCTTTTGTGAAGAATGACATGAAACCAAGACGTACATCATGTTTTTTCTCGAAAGCATCTTTACGCTCTTTACGTAATTCCATGATTGCAGTCATATCAACTTCGTTAAATGTTGTTAACATTGCAGATGTTTGTTGAACTTCTACAAGACGTTTTGCAATTGTTTGACGGCGGCGGGACATTTTCACGCGCTCAACTGGTTTTTCGAATTCAGTTTTTGCAACTGGAGCAGGAGCTGGACTTTTTGGAGCAGCTGGTGCTTCTTTTGGTGCTGCAGCATGAGCTTGTACATCGTGTGGTCTCACACGGCCAAGTGGATCTGTGCTACGTACGTCGTTTAAGTCGATTCCTAATTCACGAGCCATTTTTCTAGCAGCTGGTGATGCGATAGGACGGTTTGTATTTGGTAAACCTTGTAAAGTTGCAGTTTGTTCAGCACTTGGTGCCGCAGCTTTTGGTGCTTCAGCTGTTTCTTGTTTTGGTTGCTCAGCCAACGGTGCAGGCGTACTTACTGCAACTGGTGCTCCGTTTGCATCTAAAATTGCGATAGTTGCGCCAACTTCAACTGTATCCCCAGGTTCGCCTAGTAACTTCGATACAATACCTGAATCTTCTGCAATGATTTCTACATTGACTTTATCAGTTTCAAGCTCAACAACGCTGCCACCTTTCTCAACTTTGTCGCCTACGTTGATAAGCCATTGTGAGATAGTTCCTTCAGTAATAGATTCTGCAAGCTCAGGTACTTTAATTTCGATCATTTTAAATGTCCTCCCCTTATTTGCCTAACGGTGTGTTTTTTCTTCTTTTGTCTTCGGTAATCTCCATTTGTTAGCCTGACCTTGGGCAGAATATCTGCCCAAGGAACAAGCTAGAAATCTTCATTGTTACTTTTTAGTTGCTGAAAACTTCAATTTCTAGTTTATCTTGACGGAAGTTATACTTCACGTCTAAAGCGTGTGAAACAATTAGTTCTTGCTCAGCTTTGTGAGCGAATGGATCGCCGCCAGATGGGCTAGAGCGATCTGGGCGTCCAATATAACCTGTTTTCACTTTATCTCCAGCTAGTTCGAACAGAATTGGAGCCATGTAATGCCATGCGCCCATATTACGAGGCTCTTCTTGAACCCAAATAATTTCTTCTAAGTTTTTAAAGCGTTTAATAATAGATTGAACTTTCTCAGCAGGGAATGGGTACAACTGTTCAATACGAACGATATGAATTTCATCTAAGTTGTACTCATGCTTACCAGACTCGATTTCTGCTGCTAAGTCAATCGCCATTTTACCTGTACTTAAAACAAGACGTTTTACTTTGTTTGGTTTCATGCCAAGGTTTTCTTGTTCTAAAGCAGGTTGGAAACGTCCTTCGCTTAACTGACTAGCAGTTGAAAGCGTAAGTGGGTGACGTAATAAACTTTTCGGCGTCATCAATACTAATGGTCGAACAGCTTCTGTTCCTAAGATAGATGCTTGACGACGCAGGATATGGAAATATTGTGCCGCGCTCGTTAAGTTTGCAACTGTCCAGTTGTTCTCAGCAGCTAACTGTAAGAAACGTTCAGGACGCGCACTAGAGTGCTCTGGCCCTTGACCTTCATAACCGTGTGGTAATAGAAGAACTAAACCAGATTTTTGACCCCATTTTGCTCTTCCAGCTGAAACATATTGATCAAATAATGCTTGCGCAGTATTTGAGAAGTCACCATATTGCGCTTCCCACATAACAAGCGTTTCTGGAGCGAATACGTTATAACCATACTCGTAACCAACAACAGCAGCTTCTGATAATGGACTGTTATGAACAGAGAATGAAGCGTTGATGTTTGGTAAGCGATGTAATGGTGAATATGTTTCATTTGTATCCGTATCGTGTAATACGATGTGACGATGCGCGAATGTACCACGCTGTGAATCTTGACCAGTTAAACGAATTGGTGTACCTTCTTGTAAAATAGAAGCAAATGCTAATGATTCAGCAAGTGCCCATTCAATTTTACCGTTCTCTTCAAGAGCGTCTTTACGGCGCTCAAGAATTTTCTTCACTTTCGGATATACGTTAAAGCCTTCTGGCCAAGATAGCAGACCTTCATTAATTGCACGAAGTGAATCAAGCTCAACACCAGTATCAATTGACTGAATGCCCTTTGCAACGACATCTGGCACTTTAACGTGAATTGTTGCATCGCTCGTATCAGCTGGCGGTACTTGTGCATAGTCAGATTTTAATTGCTCTTGCGTAAACTGTGTAATTGTTTCAATTTCATCTGCATTTAGAACACCAGCAGCTTGTAATTGATCTGCATAAATTGCTCTTACAGTTGGGTGATTTTTAATCTTTTTGTACACTTGTGGTTGTGTAACTGCTGGATCATCCATTTCGTTATGACCGTAGCGGCGGTAACCAATTAAATCGATTAAGAAATCTTTTTTGAACAACATGCGATATTGAATCGCAAGATTAGCAGCAGCAAGACAAGCTTCCGGATCATCAGCATTGACGTGAACAATCGGAATATCGAAACCTTTTGCAAGGTCACTTGAATATTTCGTAGAACGAGAATCATAGCTATCAGTCGTAAAACCAACTGCATTGTTTGCGATAACATGAATTGTTCCGCCTGTTTGATATGCATTCAATCTGCTTAAGTTGAGTGTCTCAGATACAATACCTTGACCAGGGAATGCAGCATCACCGTGAACTAAAATTACGAATGATTTTGAAGTATCTTGTTCTGGAAGACCAGATTTTTTACGATTTTCTTGAGCCGCACGTGCGAAACCTTCTACAACAGGATTCACGAACTCAAGGTGACTTGGGTTATTTGCTAATGTAACGCGAGTACTAACTTCTTCGTTACTAACGACTTGTTCTCTACCTAAATGGTATTTTACGTCGCCAGTCCAACCAGAGTTTGCTACTGCGCCTTCTATTTTTGCATGTTTGAACTCAGCAAACATGTGACTATATGGTTTTTCTAATACGTGTGCAAGTACGCTTAGGCGACCGCGGTGAGCCATACCAATCATGACATCTTCTACGCCGTTTTTAGCACCTTCTAGCACAATTTCATCTAGAACGGGTACAAGCATATCAACGCCCTCGATAGAGAAACGCTTTTGCCCAACGAATGTTTTATGCAAGAATTGCTCGAAACCTTCAACAGCTGTTAAACGTTTTAAAAGAGCAGTTCGTTTTTGATTTGATAGTGGTTGACGCAATGAATTTGATTCCACCATTTGATGCAACCACGCGCGTTCTTCACTATCTTGTATATGAGAAAATTCATAAGCTAAAGTTTGTGTATACACTTCTTTTAATCTATGAATTACATCAAGTGCAGTGTGAATACCTTCTGGTGCATCTTGCCATACTGTTTTTGCTGGAATCGCTTTCAAATCAGCGTCGCTCAGTTCGTTCATTGCTTTCTCAAGAAGAGATTGTCCATTTGCAGCATCTTCCATCGGATTGATGTGAGCCAACGTATGCCCGAAAGAACGAATCTGTTCAACAAGCTGAACGACTTTAAGAATTTTTTCAATGTTCCCTGTGTTTTGAGGAGAAAAATGTGTTGCTGTGTTGTCCCCTGTTACGACATCATCTTGAAACGAAGGAGCTCCAAAAATTTCAAAAAGCTCTTGTAATTCCGGATCAACAGAACCTGCTCCAGTTACGTAAAGATCATACTGTTCAATAACATAACCAAGGTTCGGACCGTGGAACTTGGCCCAAGGGTTTGTCGTTGTATTCTTCCTCGTCATTTGTTTAAACCTCCCAATGCATATAATCCTTTTTCCATACAAAAAGGTGCATTTTGCTCTTTTCAATAATTGATGAATCAATAATCAATGTAAATGTTTTTCTTTACTCTTATGTTATTACAATAATTTACATAATACCAAACACTATTACTTATCTGTTTTGTAAAAAAACATTCACAATAACTTATCACCCAAGTTAATCTTTCATGTTATAAAGTAATTTTACAGAAAAATAGGGTGGATATATTTGGTATACCTATACAAATAACTAAAATTGTTGCATGTAAATATAAGTATAATAGTTAGAATGTTTCGATAAAAATAAGTTCGAATTATGTATATTGAAATAATAAGCGCTTTCATTGATATTATACAACAATATAACGGAATATAGTATAAAAAATAAAAAATTATGAATTTATCGTAAACTTTATTTAGATAGTGTTAAATATTGAAAGGAAAGTGAAGGATTTCTACAAAAAAAGTTGCTAAACATAAAAAATGCTTTATAAACAGTTAGTTTCTATAAATATGACGAAAAACACCGTAAAACCAATAACACATTTCGCCGAATAAAGGGATAAATGAAATATTTTAAAAGGATAAAACAAATATGGAGATATTAAATTTTAAAAAAAGAGAGGAGGAGATATAGTAACTGTTAGTTACAGTGTTCCGTATTTTGTTTCAAAATAGACGTGCTGAAATTAAAAAGTTTCTTCTATATAAATAGAACGAAAAATAAACAAAACAGATGTAAAGGAAACTTGACGTAAAGCTCCCTTTACGTATATACTCGTTATAAGGAAGGAGGGAGAAATTTCCTTGGAAAATAAAATGGTCGAATACCGAAAAAAATTTGGACTATCTCAAGAAAAATTGGCTGAGAAACTTGGCGTTTCCAGACAAACCATCATTTCAATTGAAAAGGGAAAATACGATCCGTCACTTCCGTTAGCATTTGAAATCGCGAAAACATTTCAGACAACGATAGAACATGTATTTATTTATGAAGGAAAAGAAGGGGAGGAATAAAGATGAACTATTCACAAAAGTACTTCGTTATCATGGGAATTATTTTTCTATTCATGAGTGGATTTATGATCCTAACAGGAATAATGACGCATTCTGCACCACCAACTCCAACTTATACAGTGCTTGCGATGATGATCATGTGCTTTTGCTTAAGCTACTTACATCCGCAATTTAAAGAAAAAGACGAGCGGATGAAATTAATTCGTTATAAAGGCATGTTCTTCAGCTTTTTTGCATTAACAGCGTATTATCTTCTTTTCTCTATTGGCTTAAACTTAAATGTTATTACACTATCTGCAGTTGAACTACTGAACATACTTATGGCACTCACGATGAGTACCGTCTTTATCTCGTTTGTTGTTTTGGCAAAAAGATATTAAGATGGAAGAGAGAAAGGAAGATTAACATATGCAAATGATGTATGCTTTTGGCATTGGACTTGTATTATTTTTAGCCGTATTCTTATTTATTCGTAAAGACGTGCAAGGTGGGACGTTAACGAAACGAGGCTTTTATAAAATGATCGGCTGTTTAGTTGTTATGTTTATAGCGATTATCGTCATGATCGTTTTAATAAATCGGTCACTATAGAATATAAAAATGGAACCTTACAGCAGTAAGGTTTTTCTCTTTTTTTGTAAAATCCGAAAATTCCTACTAAATCCATTTACTGTATATAATGGATATTATATAATTTAATAAAATGATAGATAGGGAGAAGAGTATATGAATAAAAAAACTATCTTCTTTTTATTAACATGCCTACTACTTATAGCTAGTATTACTTATATAATATGTAACAAACGAGAACAAGTGCCACCTATGTTAGTATGGGAGGGGCAAGAATACTACATAACAAATGAACCGGCTAAAGCAGAAGAAGTGGGGCAAAGGCTAGGAGAAATAACAAAGAAAATTGAAACAAGTGAAAAACCTATTAAAAATAGTGAATCCAACATATTAAGCGAAAAAACAGAAGTATTCACAATGATAGAAGAAGAGGGGAATCCTCACTCACCCTTAATCATAAAGGAGCTTTATAGTGACGAGTATAGAGTAGTAAGGCCGATGCTAAAGGTACTATAAAATAAAAAGGAGATCTATATGCAAACAGTAACTTCATATCCATGGTCATTAAGAAAAATGTTTGTTTTTTTCCTTTGCTTCATCCTTCCACCAATCGGCGCTATTTATATTTTGAGGAATAGAGAAGCACTACAAAAGAGAGACTTCATTTTATATGTATTATTTGCTGCTATTAATATATCGCTTTGGTTATCGCTTATGATTTTTGATCGGAGTATGTGGATGGTAGCGGGGCATTATGTGCTTGGGATGATTGTTGTGTTTTTAGTTGTGTATAAGAAATAATATACAAGGAAACTAAACTTCTTAAGGACAGGCTTTGAAGAGTAATTTTCTAATATATACTATAAGTTATATAAATGGGGAAAGTAATATGAAAATAGCTGAATATTTTTATATAGGAAAGGTAGAGAGAGAGTTACAAAAGAAAATTGAGGGTTTAATAATTGAGTGTAAATTAGATGTATCAAGTATAGGGATAGAGCATATGGAAGTAAATGATTTGAAAATGATGAATGCGTATATTAAATCCAAGTTAGAAGTAATGAAGCCTACTCCACATTTCAATACTGTGGTAACATTTGCTGTTGCGATTATAACAATAATGCTAACAACAGTTTTGACAATAAATGCAAAAGATAATGCTCCTTTTGTAGTAATAATGTGTAGTGGGATATTTACAGTTATATTTTTTTTATTTTGGTTTTTAGAAAAGAGGTTTAAAAAGATTATAGAATCAGGTCATTACCTTTTAAATCTATTAGATATATATATTGAAGAAAAAGAAAAAGAAAAAGAAAAAGAAGAAAAGCGTATAGATAAAATTTAAAGTATAAAGAAGTTAAAGATGGAAAAGGGTAATTAGTAATACTTAAAAAGAAATGAATCATTTATCTCTTGAGTAATTTATGCTTACATTTAAGGAAGAATACTTGTATAGTGGAGCGGGGTACATATAGAATTTTAAGAACGTCCGGTTTTCACTAGAAAAATAGCGATAAATGTATGTAAATACATGTTCTAAGATCAATACGAAGATATTAAAGTGTTCCAAAGCTACCGCCCTTGGACAGAATGGTTTTACGATGTTGCGTGGGATGTTACTTGGATGGTGTTAGATAGTAAGGAGCAGAAAATGTGGCTCATTTGTGCTACGGATACGGATTGATAGAGGAGGGCCTTGTAGGAATGCTGCAAGGCCCTTTATCTTTTGGGAATTAATAGAAAACGAATCATATAAATGATATACTAAAAAATGTTTGTAATGTCAGTTTCATACTATTATATAATGCTGACTTACTAGAAAAGATAAGAGGAGAATGAGCGTGCAAAAGATAAAGAAATTATTGCTATTAATGATGGTAGTGGGATTAACAGCAGGTGTTTTAGCAGGGTGTGCAAATCCGAAAGATACTACAGAAGAATTTTTAACAGCGATACAAAAAGGTGATGTAGAAAAGGCTCGTACATTTGTTGAGAGTGACAAGGAATTTAATAAGCTAAATGAAAAAACAGATGATGCTGAGGCAAAAGAAATGCTAAGTGCAATTACAAAGAACTTTAAATTTGAAAAGATAGAAGAAGTATCGAAAAAGGATGACAAAGCAGAAGTGAAAGTGAAAATTACATCTGCTGATCTATCCGTTGCTGTAACAAAAGCAGTGGGAGAAGTTATGCCAATGGCCTTCGCTAGCGCATTTAGTGAAGACAAAGAACAATCTGAAAAAGCAATCGAAAAAACAATGACCTCAACTATCATCAAAAACTTAACGGATAAAGATGCAGCAATGGCAACTCGCGAAGTTAGATTGAACTTAAAGAAAGACAAAGATGGCGACTATAAAATCGTTGCTGACGATAACTTAAAAGAAGTATTGTTTGCAAATGCGAAGTCTTTGGAGAAGATCTTTGGTGGGAAGTAATTGAATTAGATAAAAAAGAGACACTATATCACGTAGAAGGTTGATATAGTGTCTCTTTTTTATATGACCCCGGAGAGGCTCGAACTCACGACCTCCACCCTGTCAAGGTGGCGCTCTCCCTGCTGAGCTACGGGATCTTCAAAAATACTTATGTAATAGCATCTTTACTCATTATGTTAAAGCAATTATATACAATTAACTGAAATTTTACAATATTTTTATAGTCATCTTTTGAAAGGAAAGAATTTGGGATCAAGTTAGTAGTGTATTAAGGAATATATAAGTAGAGAATGTAATGAAAAGAGGGTTTGAATAAAGCGGTTATATTATTTTTTTCGATACCAATCTAAAGGCCCCTCATCACTTAAATGAACAAGAAAAGGGAATAAGAAGTGTAAAGGTAAGCTTATAAGTTCTGGCATAGCGTTTATTGTTTTCTTTGATAGGTATTGCCTTCCGAAACAATACGGACAATCTTTTTCAAATGTTACGAGTATCGACCATACATCTTTTACTTTCCATTTCGTTTTACAATACGTACAGTGCGCCATGAAGTTCCTCCTCGGTTTTCGATATTTTCTAATATATTCCATTTCATTGTAATAAAGTCAAGTGTATTTCGTGTGATAAAATGTGAGTTTTTTATAAAAAGATAATAAAGCTATTAAATTTCATCACACGAAACAAGCATACCCCCGTCCTAATTCCAGACCGGGAGTATGCTTGCTTAATTTTCAATATAGTGTACTGCATTGTACTCAACATATAACAATAAAGCTAAGGTTTATTCAATGATCATGCCCGATTGGTGAGGGTTAATTATATGTCCGGCGTTTACACATTGCCCAAATAACTTCGCGTTAAGTTTGGGAGAATAATTTTTCCATTCTTACTGTATTTGTCGAATAACTCTGATAGGAGAAGAACAAAGCTTTTATACTCTTCGTCATTTTCTTTCGGAGCATAGGACGCTGATAAATTCCTTCCTAAAAAGCCTTCATAATCAAAAAGTAAATCATTTTGATATTCTTTAAACTCGTATTTTCCATCTTTAAAAAAGCTGTTAAACATTTCTGGAGTTTCATCTATTCCACCGCTAAAGCCTTTAAAGGTTGGACAGGTTTTCTGGCAAATTTCTGCGTTCTCTTGAATAAGTGGACTAGTTACATCTCTACTATTCCAAACAAGTGCAACATGTGCTTTTTGTTTCAAAATTCGTTGGCATTCGATTTTGAAAGCTTCTTTATCAAACCAATGAAATGCTTGAGCAACAGTCACTAAATCTACACTATTTTCTTTTAAAGTGGTATTTTCAGCAGTTGCTTTTATAGATTGAAAACGAGGATATTGGTTTAACGATTGTTCTGCCATTTTTCTCATGTCATCATTTGGCTCCACTCCAATAACATGTAAACCACTTTCAAGCAGCTGGCGGCTAAATATCCCCGTACCTGAACCAATATCGGCCACAATTTGATTCTCATTTAGTTCGTTAGCCGAAAGCAAATAATCAATATATTCATTAGGATAACTAGGGCGATATTTCGCATATATATCGGCCTTGTCAGTAAAATTTTCTGTTGTTTTCACCGTACTACCTTCTTTCCAGCAATATTATGTATAGACATAGGAACCAAATAGTAATTTCCGCATCAGTCTCTAAGTCTACAACGTAAAAGTTCATCTAAAAGGAGCTGCCTTAGTGCTCTTATTCAAATTATACTATTTTGCGTGATATCTTCCAAAAGACCATAATTTTTATTCATCTAAATGGTCTAATTGTTGAATACTATGACCATTTGTATATCGTAAGAGGTTTATGTAGGATAAGAGATTTCTACGTTTAATATCCAAATTGGCCAATATATCCTTTTTACAATTTACTGAAAATCATGTATAACAGAGATACAAGATTATTTTATAATTATTCAGAAGTAGAGGGAGAATTATTGTAATGGTAAGGAAGACGTTCAAGATGCGCGTATCTAGAAATAGAACGATTTCAATTAATGGCTCAATTCTTGATGTGGATGTTACACATGATGAGTTTTTGCAAGAGTTTGTTGAGTGGGTCGATTCTAAAGGTTGGTCGTTTATGGGGATGACAGATGAGATTACACCTGAGGAAGCTAGTCAAAATTTAATAGATTCATTAATTGATGAGAAGGATAAGAAAGAATAATTCTTTCTTATTTTTTATTGTATATTTATGTTCTTCATCGTAAAAGTATGATATAGTAAAAAACAGTGAATGTTCTTCCAATTTAATACAAATTACATATAGATTGGTAGATTCAATTTTTAAACTGTGAGAGTATAGTGAAAAGGGAGAGTCATATGGTAAATTTAAAGAAAATTTTGGCTTTTGTTACCGTTATTTGTTTATTTTTTTTGACACCTATGACGTTACGTGCTGAGACGAATATTGGAGTGAATCCAGAACAAGTGGCGCCACCACCTAAGGAAGGACCAAATGTTTTTAGTCAGTTTGCAACTACGATTGATGCGAAAACTGGAGATGTTTTGTATGATAAAAACGCACATCATCGCGCATTTCCGGCTAGTATGACGAAAGTACTAACGGCGATTTTACTTATGGAGCATACGAAGCCAGAGGATCAATTTACGTTTTCACAATTAGCATTAGATCAAGAGAAGAGTAATTATCAAATTGAGTTTCAACCTGGTGAGACGATTAATAGAAATACTGCACTTATGATTTTAATGGTGCTGAGTGCAAATGATGTGTCGTATGCGATTGCGGAGCGTATTGGCGGAAGTGTTGAGAATTTCGCTAATATGATGAATGAGAGAGCGAAACAATTAGGCGCTACCGATAGTCATTTTGTCACACCGAATGGATTGCATGATCCGAACCATTATACTACGCCATTTGATATGGCTATGATTACGAGAGGTGTGCAAAAGTACCCTGAGATTTTACAAGCGATGAACACGAAAAGAACGACAGTTACTACATCTAGACAGACGGTGTCTATTTTTAATAAATCTACTTATTTTGAAAATCCATATAGTATTGGCGGTAAGACGGGTTTTACAAATGAAGCACGCAATACGCTCGTTTTATTAAATGAGAAGGATGGAAATCGTATTATAAATGTAGTAATGGCTTCTCAAAGACCTGAAATTTATGAAGACTTGAAGCAGATGGCGGACTATTCTTTTGGTCAATTTGTGAAGCAAACTGTACTCGATAAACATAGTTGGCACCAAAAGACAACGTATTTAAATAAAGATATTGATAGCGAACTTGAACAAAGTGCAGAACTGATGCTCAAGAAAGATGAAGGGAAAAATGTGAAGACGACGTTCAGGGCGGCTTCATTAGATAAAGATTCTTTATATCATAAAGGAATTCATCGTGGTGAGGTTGTTGGGGCAGTTGATATTACGAAGAATAATCAAACAATTGCGACGGTAAATGTTCTTTCTAAAGAAGATGTTACTTTTGCGATGCCTAAAAAAGATACGGTCGAGCCTGAAGTAAACGAATCAAATGTGAAAATAATAAGTATTGGGATAGGTGCTGCCCTATTATTTGGCGCTATTTTATTTGTAGTACTACGTAGAAATACAAAAGGAATAAAGTCAGAAGAGAAATAAATACTAGTTTAAAGGGCTGTGAAGGGAATTTGTCACAGTCTTTTTTTTTATATTAAAAATAACTAATAATTGTAAATCTTCTTATTGCATTTCTAGTTTGTTCGTTATATTATTTACTTGTGTTCTTGTTAAAGAACAAAGGTGAATATTGCATACTTCAAATAATATAAAACAACGGAGAGGAAGAGAAACGATGAAATTAATTTGGAAGGTGATTAGCAACGTTATCTCATTTGTTTTATTTGCATTGATGATTTGCTTAGCATTTGTAGTTATTTCTTCAAAAGCGAGCGGTGGGGATCCAACGGTGATGGGATATCAATTTAAATCAGTTTTATCAGGATCGATGGAACCAACATTTTTAACGGGATCAATCATTGCGATAGAGCCGACGAAAGATGGCTCTAAATATCAAAAAGGTGATGTGATTACCTTTAAAGAGAAAGATGAAAAAATTATCACTCACCGTATTATCGGTGTGAAAGATACAAATGGAAAAGTAACGTATGAAACAAAAGGGGATAACAACAACGGCCCAGATTTAGAACCAGTACGTGCAGAGAATGTAATTGGGAAATATGCGGATATTACAGTTCCTTATGTAGGGTATGCATTAAATTATGCTAGTTCAAAAGCTGGAGCGGCTTTGCTTCTTATTATTCCAGGAGTCTTTTTACTAGGATATTCCGCTATTACTATTTTTAGTGCGATTCGTAGCATTGACGGCGAAAAGAAAGGGAAAAAAGTAGAACAATCCGTCTAATTCATTTGGTTATACTTTCCGTTTAGGAAGTTAACAAATATATAGATTAAGGGGATATGGACATGACTTTAAAGAAAAAATTAGGTATGGGTATCGCATCAGCAGTGTTAGGGGCAGCATTAGTTGGTGGAGGAACATTTGCATTTTTCAGTGATAAAGAAGTGTCAAACAATACATTTGCGGCTGGTACGCTTGATTTATCATTAAATCCATCAACAGTTGTTAATGTATCGAATTTAAAACCTGGCGATACAATTGAAAAGGAATTTAAACTAGAAAATAAAGGCTCTTTAGATATTAAAAAGGTTTTATTACAAACAGAATATAAAGTAGAAGATACAAAGAAAGATAATAAAGATGATTTCGGTAAACATATTGAAGTAACATTCTTAAAAAATGTAGATAAACATGAGACTATTGTGAAGAAAACCACATTAGATAAATTGAAGAAGGATACACTTACAGCGGTTGATAACGATTTATCAGCTTGGTTCTGGGATGAAAAAGGTATTTCTGCAGGTAAATCTGATAAATTCAAAGTGAAATTTGAATTCGTTGATAATAAAAAAGATCAAAACGAATTCCAAGGCGATAAGGTACAATTAACTTGGACGTTTGATGCACAACAAACAGAAGGGGAAGCAAAATAATATGAAAAAGGGCTATCGAATGGATAGTCCTTTTTCTATTTTTCTAGTATATAGCTATCATTTTGTATCGTTCTTTATTATAATAAAAGTAACGTTCTATATAGAGAACATCTTGTTCGATAGGAGAGATTAAGATGCTGAAAACACCTCGGAAATTAAAAAAGATGCTTATATTGCCTTGTATGTGCTCTATTACGTTTTATTTAGGATCTCAAATTATGACGTATACAGAAGCTGCATTTATTCATGAAACGAAAGTGGAAGCCGCTCTTTCTACAGCGATTATATTTCCAAAAACAGTTGATACGTTAAAAGAGGAAGCTGAGAAACACAAACAGTTTATTGAGCATGAGTATGGAGAAATGAAGGGGAAGTTGGCAGTAACTTCTATAGAAGAAATTGAACAGGCAATTGTAGTGTGGCAACAAGGACGTGAGAAAATTGCTTCTGAGGAGGAAGCGCTACAAAATGTATATATTGAAATAGAAACTCCTTATAATCAAATACAAGAAGAATTAAAAGTGAATAAAAGTGAATCGATTCAACAAGTGGCCGTATATGTGAATGAAGGTTTTCACAGTATAAAAGAGAAGCGCGATTATATTATGAAAGAAGCTAGTTTGCAAGCGATTGATGAACAAATTCAGATTCTTCACCAACAATTAAATGATGCGATAGAGGCAGAAGTTCAAATGAAGGCAGAAGAATCGAAGAAAGCAGAAGAGGAGAAGAAAGCAGAAGAACAGAAGAAAGCAGAAGAATCGAAGAAAGCAGAAGAACAGAAGAAAGCAGAAGAACAGAAGAAAGCAGAAGAACAGAAGAAAGTAGAAGAACAGAAACAAGTAGAGACAGCTAAAAATCTTGAGCAAGGAACTCATGAAAAGCATAAGTAATCATTAGAATAAACGGACTCCAGTTATGGGGAAAATGATGTAAATGAGTGTGAGGGAGTATTTTCCCTCGCACTTATTCCGTTTCTTAAAATATATGTATACAAATTCAGAAAAATCAAAATAATATTGAGAAATAAAAATAACTGAAAATATTAATAAATATTTGTTGTATTTATATAGGTTTGTTCGTTATAATGAACATAAGGTTTTTAAAAAAAGAACAAATATTAGCTAATGCTAATGTAGTTTTAGTTACATCTCTTATTTTAAATAAGAGATAGCAATAAAAATATAAAAAAACAGCTAGGGGGAATTGATTGTGAGTCTGAAAAAGAAATTAGGTATGGGAGTTGCATCAGCAGCATTGGGGTTATCTTTAATTGGTGGAGGAACATTCGCATACTTTAGCGATAAAGAAGTATCGAACAATACATTTGCAGCTGGGACGTTAGATCTTACATTAGACCCTACAACGCTTGTGAATATTGAAAATTTAAAACCAGGGGATTCTGTTAAGAAAGAGTTCTTATTAAAGAATAGCGGTTCATTAACAATTAAAGACGTTAAACTAGCGACAAAGTATACTGTGAAAGATGCAAAGGGCGATAATGCTGGTGAAGACTTTGGTAAGCACGTTAAAGTGAAATTCCTTTGGAACTGGGATAAACAAAGTGAGCCTGTATATGAAACAACTTTAGCAGACTTACAAAAAACTGATCCAGATCTTTTAGCTAAAGACATCTTTGCTCCTGAGTGGGGAGAAAAGGGTGGATTAGAAGCTGGTACAGAGGATTATTTATGGGTACAATTTGAATTTGTAGATGATGGAAAAGACCAAAATATCTTCCAAGGTGATTCATTGAATTTAGAATGGACGTTCAATGCTAACCAAGAAGCTGGAGAAGAAAAATAATAAAAAAGCGGGTATCCCCCGCTTTTTTTTATAAAGAAAAAAGAAGTGCCGATTGTAAGCACTTCTTTCTATTTATTATTTTTGATCTTGCTTCCATTTTGTAAATTCAAGAAATTCACGAAACTGTTCTTTGGAGACGCCGGAGTTCATTGCATCTTTAACGAGTTGTGTCCATTCGGAGTCTAAGTGATTTTCCTTTGTTGTTTCATCATGAAGTAGAGTATCAACTGGAATTTGTAGAACTGCTGCAATTTTTTCAAGAAACTGAATGGAAGGGTTTTTTTGTAAATTTCGTTCTATAGAACTAATGTAAGATTTAGCAACGCCAGCTTTTTCGGCAAGTTCAGTTAATGAAATACCTTTTTGTAAACGCAGGCGTTTTATACGTTCTCCAATCATATTTGCGCACCTTTCTATCAATATGTCGTCGTCTTATGATGTCATTATTATAACATAAACTTCGCTAAAAAGAACAAACCTATTGAGCCTGAGTGGCCGGCTTCATACGTTGGAAAAAATGTTCGATATCTTGCAAGGCGATACCAGCGTCTAGAGCTTCAAGTATTAAATCAATCCATTCTTGATCCAATGCGTCAGTCTTATCTTTGTACAAATGTAATTCCTCCCTAATTATCGGTCATAACTGCTGCTACAGAATACGTGATAATACAATCAGATTTTGTATTTATGTAGTGAATTATCAAATATTTTGTAGATAAAACAAAGATAAAATCCCCATTAAATTCCCTCTATGGCGATTATAAAGTTTCTGACAAATATTTTCAATATTTTCAGAAAACATTGTTGAATTGTGATATATTCGTATGCTAACTATGAAATTTTTACAAATATATTAAAAACATTACATAATATGACTAAATATTGAAAAAATATTGAATTTTTAATAAAATTCAATTTGTAATACATATTATTTATTAGGGGAGGAAATAAGGGATGAACAAGAAACCGTTCAAAGTTTTATCATCGATCGCTTTGACAGCTGTATTAGGTCTTTCATTCGGAGCAGGTGGTCAGTCTGCATATGCTGAAACACCTGTTAATAAGACAGCTACGAGCCCAGTTGATGATCATTTAATTCCGGAAGAACGTTTAGCAGATGCGCTAAAAAAACGCGGGGTAATTGATTCGAAGGCTTCAGAGACAGAAACAAAGAAAGCTGTCGAAAAATACGTAGAGAACAAAAAGGGTGAAAATCCTGGGAAAGAAGTATCAAATGGGGATCCACTTACGAAAGAAGCATCTGACTTTATAAAGAAAGTGAAAGATGCGAAAGCAGATACGAAAGAAAAGTTAGACAAACCTGCAACAGGAACACCAGCAGCGACAGGACCAGTTAAAGGTGGTCTAAATGGTAAAGTACCAACATCTCCAGCAAAGGGAAAAGAATATAACGGTGATGTTCGTAAAGATAAAGTACTCGTTTTACTTGTAGAGTACGCTGACTTTAAACATAACAATATCGATAAAGAACCTGGTTATATGTATTCGGAAGACTTTAACAAAGAACATTATGAAAAAATGTTATTCGGTAATGAGCCATTCACATTAGATGACGGAAGTAAAATCGAAACGTTTAAACAATATTATGAAGAGCAATCTGGCGGTAGTTATACAGTAGACGGAACAGTTACAAAATGGTTAACAGTTCCTGGTAAAGCTGCTGATTACGGTGCAGATGCTGCGAGCGGTGGTCATGATAATAAAGGGCCAAAAGGACCTCGTGATTTAGTAAAAGATGCATTAAAAGCAGCTGTAGATAGCGGCATTGATTTATCAGAGTTTGACCAGTTCGATCAATACGATGTAAATGGTGATGGAAATCAAAATCAACCGGACGGTTTAATCGATCACTTAATGATTATTCATGCGGGTGTTGGACAAGAAGCAGGTGGTGGTAAATTAGGTGATGATGCAATCTGGTCACATCGCTGGACTGTTGGACCAAAGCCATTCCCAATTGAAGGCACGCAAGCAAAAGTTCCATATTGGGGCGGAAAGATTGCAGCATTTGACTACACAATTGAACCAGAAGATGGAGCGGTTGGTGTATTCGCACATGAATATGGTCATGATTTAGGCCTTCCGGATGAGTACGATACACAATATAGCGGTCAAGGTGAGCCAATTGAAGCTTGGTCTGTTATGAGTGGCGGAAGCTGGGCTGGTAAAATTGCAGGAACAACGCCAACGAGTTTCTCACCGCAAAATAAAGAGTTTTTCCAAAAAACAATCGGTGGTAACTGGGCAAATATCGTAGAAGTAGATTACGAGAAATTAAATAAAGGTATCGGTTTAGCGACATATTTAGACCAAAGTGTTACGAAATCTAACCGCCCAGGTATGATTCGTGTTAACTTACCTGATAAAGATGTAAAAACAATTGATCCTGCATTTGGAAAACAGTATTACTACAGCACAAAAGGTGACGATCTTCATACGAAGATGGAAACACCACTGTTCGATTTAACGAATGCAACTACTGCAAAATTTGATTTCAAATCATTATATGAAATCGAAGCAGAGTATGACTTCCTTGAAGTACATGCTGTAACAGAAGATGGTCAACAAACGTTAATTGAAAGACTTGGTGAGAAAGCTAATAGTGGAAATGCAGATTCGACAAATGGAAAATGGATTGATAAATCATATGATTTAAGCCAATTCAAAGGTAAGAAAGTAAAATTAACATTTGATTACATTACTGATGGTGGTTTAGCATTAAATGGATTTGCGCTTGATAATGCTTCATTAACAGTAGATGGTAAAGTAGTATTCTCTGATGATGCAGAAGGGACACCACAATTAAAATTAGACGGCTTCGTTGTATCTAACGGAACTGAGAAGAAAAAACATAACTATTATGTAGAGTGGAGAAACTATGCTGGTGCAGATAACGCATTGAAATTTGCACGCGGTCCAGTATTTAACACTGGTATGGTTGTATGGTATGCGGATTCAGCTTACACAGATAACTGGGTTGGCGTACATCCAGGACACGGTTTCCTTGGCGTAGTTGATTCTCACCCAGAAGCAATTGTAGGAACTTTAAATGGTAAACCGACAGTTAAGAGTAGTACACGATTCCAAATTGCTGATGCGGCGTTCTCATTCGACAAAACACCAGCTTGGAAAGTTGTATCTCCAACGCGTGGAACATTTACGTATGATGGCTTAGCGGGTGTACCGAAGTTTGATGATTCAAAAACATATATTAATCAACAGATTCCAGATGCAGGACGTATTTTACCGAATCTTGGCCTGAAGTTTGAAGTAGTAGGACAAGCTGATGATAATTCTGCAGGTGCTGTTCGTTTATATCGTTAATACAGTAAAACTACCGAGAGATTTTCTTTCGGTAGTTTTTTTGTGAGCAATGAATTTTATATACAAAAAGAAATTATATATAATGTAACTTTACGAATAGAAATTTATTATATATGAAGTCTATATAAATAATGAAAGAATTGGATAAAAATAGTGGGAGAAGGTGAATGAATGAGTGTTTCTTCTATTGTAAATAAACAAAAGGAATATTTTTATAATGGCCATACGAGAAGTGTAGAAGTGAGAAAGAATAATTTGAAGAAGCTTTATGAAGGCATTCAGCGTTTTGAAGAAGAAATATTTCAGGCGTTAAAATTAGATTTAAATAAGTCAGTTCATGAGTCATTTACAACGGAAGTGGGATATGTATTAAAAGAAATCTCTTTTCAATTGAAGCATATTTCATCGTGGAGTAAACCGAAGCGTGTTCGAACAGCGCTCACTCATTTTGGATCAAAGGGGAAAGTAGTGCCTGAACCGTACGGTGTGATACTTATTATTGCACCGTGGAACTATCCGTTTCAATTAGCAATTGCACCGCTTGTAGGAGCTCTAGCAGCTGGAAATACAATCGTTTTAAAACCGTCGGAGTTAACGCCAAACGTTTCCAAAGTGATTACAAGGATGTTAGAGGATTTATTCCAAGAAGAGCTTGTAGCGGTAGTAGAAGGCGGCGTTGAAGAGAGTACAGCTTTGCTGAAAGAACCATTTGATTATATTTTCTTCACAGGTAGTGTGGGCGTTGGGAAAGTTGTCATGGAAGCAGCAGCAAAACAGTTGACGCCGCTTACGTTAGAACTTGGCGGGAAAAGTCCATGTATTGTACATAAAGATGCGAAAGTAGATGTAACGGCAAGAAGGATTGTGTGGGGAAAGTTTTTAAATGCAGGGCAAACGTGTGTAGCGCCTGATTATATGTATGTGCATGCTTCCGTGAAAGAACAGTTAATTGAAGCGTTGCGACATGAAATTGAGGAGCAGTATGGAAAAGAGCCACTGCACAATGATAATTATGTAAGAATTGTGAGTGAGCGTCATTTTGAACGTTTATGTACGTTTTTGAAAGATGGGAAAACTGTAATTGGCGGGAACTATAAAAAAGAGACTTTACATATAGAACCAACAGTGTTAACTAATGTTACATGGAAAAGTTCCGTTATGGAAGATGAAATTTTTGGTCCGATTTTACCAATCATAGAGTATGACAATATAGAAGATGTAATTGGCACAATCCAGCAACATCCGAAGCCGTTAGCGTTATATGTATTTTCTGAAGATAAAGAGGTACAAAAGAAAGTGACGAGTAATATTTCATATGGCGGAGGCTGTATTAATGATGTCGTCTATCATCTTGCAACGCCATATTTACCTTTTGGTGGCGTTGGAAGTAGTGGATTAGGGAGTTATCATGGGGAAGAAAGTTTTCGGACTTTTTCACATTATAAAAGCATTTTAGCCCAATCTACGGCATTCGATATGAAAATTCGCTACTCTTCTACAAAAAGTGCTTTAAAATTCATACGAAAGTTGTTAAAATGATGATGGTGTTTATCAGTAGGCGTAGCCGTATGATAAAAGCCCCTTCGCAATGGAAGGGGTTTTTCTGTTCGACATTATGTATCATGCGAAAATGAATCAAACATACTACATAAAGAATAGAAGTGAACGCTTGCTAAATAACCATTTTTGTTTGGATCGAAACAAAAAATAGTCTATAGAACATAAATATGTATTCATGAATATAAAAATTTAAATTTGAGGTAGATAGGACGGGAAAATGAAAAAGATTATTAAAGTTGAAGCAGTAGAAAAACATTTTGGAAATCAAGTGATTATCCCACCGCTTTCTTTAGATATTAAAGAAGGGGAATTTTTAACGATTTTAGGGCCGAGTGGTTGCGGGAAAACGACGTTACTTCGTATGATCGCAGGGTTTGAAACGCCAACTAAAGGGAATCTTTTGTTAGATGATGAAAAGATTAACGATTTACCACCATATAAGCGTCATATGAACTTAGTGTTTCAACACTATGCGTTATTCCCACATATGAATGTGGAGAAAAATATTTGTTTCGGTATGAAAATGCAGAAAGTATCGGCAGCAGAGCAGAAAGAGCGTGCTGAAGAGGCAATGCGTTTAACGCAGTTACTTGAGTTCCGTAATCGTAAACCTGCAAAGCTTTCTGGTGGACAGCAGCAGCGTGTAGCAATTGCGAGAGCGATTGTAAATAACCCGCGTGTATTATTACTAGACGAGCCACTTGGAGCATTAGACTTTAAGTTAAGAAAAGACTTGCAACGTGAATTGAAAAACTTACAACGTAATTTAGGAATTACGTTCATATACGTAACGCACGACCAAGAAGAAGCGATGAGCATGAGTGATCGTATCGTTGTTATGAATAAAGGCCATATTGAACAAATCGGAACGCCGAAAGAAATTTATAATAAGCCGAAAACGTTGTTCGTTGCGACATTTATCGGTGAAAATAATATTGTGAAAAACGGGGAAGGCTATGTAGCAATTCGCCCTGAAAATGTAAAAGTGCGTTCGGTTGAAGAGCAGATTTTAAAAGAATACCACCTTGGACATATTGAAGACATTGAGTTTGTTGGAAATATGGAAAAGCTTTATGTACGTGATGAGAAAACATCAGAATTACTAATGGCATATCAAACTGCTGAAGAAGCAGCGCAGTGGAGCATTGGAGATAATGTATACGTAGGCTGGGAGCAAGAGGACGAGGTGACCTTAAATTGAAAAAAGGGAAATTACTCGCACTACCTACAGTCGCGTGGCTGTTAATATTCTTCCTAATTCCCCTTCTGTTTGTATTGGCATTTGCCTTCATGCAGCGCGGAGCATATGGGACAGTGGAAATGCAATTTACATTAGAGAACATAGCACGTGTATTTGACCCATTATATATGGGGACGTTATGGGAAACAGTGAAAATTGCGGTTATTACGACAGTAATATGTTTACTGATCGGTTATCCATTTGCATATACAATTACAATTGTTGATCGTAAATATCGTTCCATTCTTTTATTATTGGCAACGATCCCGTTTTGGATTAACTTCCTTGTTCGTTCTTACGCATGGATTGTTATTTTACGTTCACAAGGTCTTGTAAACACATTGCTATTGAAGCTAGGTATTATTAGTGAGCCTTTAAATTTACTATATAATACACCTTCTGTAATACTCGGAATGGTATATTCTTTATTACCATTTATGATTTTACCAGTGTATGCAGCGATTGAGCAGCTTGATAAGCGTAAGCTAGAAGCAGCTTATGATTTAGGAGCAACACCAGTAAAA
Organism: Bacillus cereus group sp. Bc031; assembly: GCF_027716265.1. Taxonomy (NCBI): domain Bacteria; kingdom Bacillati; phylum Bacillota; class Bacilli; order Caryophanales; family Bacillaceae; genus Bacillus; species Bacillus cereus group sp. Bc031. The sequence continues at coordinate 111,581 of NZ_JAQFUL010000002.1, read as the reverse complement.
GCATTTTGGAATGTTACAGTACCAATGACGATGTCAGGGATTGCTACCGGTTCTATTTTAGTGTTTGTTTCTTCTATCGGAATGTTTGTTGTATCAGACGTTATGGGTGGATCGAAAGTAGCATTAATCGGAAACGTAATTCAAAATCAATTCTTAGGAGCGCGTGATTGGCCGTTTGGATCTGCGTTATCTATGATTGTTGTTCTATTCTCTGTTCTGTTAATTTACTTATATTATCGTGCAACGAAAGTATATAAATATGATGGGAACGGAGGGGAATAGGCAAAAATGAAGAAGTTTTTAGTTTCTTATTCTTGGTTAATTTTATTGTTCTTGTATTTTCCAATGATGGTTTTAATGGTATATTCCTTCAATGATTCTCGCATTAATGCGGAATGGGAAGGGTTCACATTCCATTGGTATACAGATTTATTTCAAAAACAAGATGTTATTGATGCATTTGTAAATAGTATGACGATTGCGATCGTAACGACGATTGTAACGACTGTTCTTGGTGTGATTTTCGCAATTGCATTACATCGTTATAAATATCGTTATGAAGGGGCCATTAACGGTCTTGTGTATTTACCAATTTTAATTCCTGATATTTTAATGGGATTATCTTTACTTATTTTATTTAGTCAATTAGGTATGGAGCTTGGTAAAACAACAATTATTATTGCACACATTACTTTTAGCATTTCATTTGTTGTCGTTATTTTAGCAGCACGTCTTTCTGGTATGGGACGTGATTTAGAAGAGGCTGCGAATGATTTAGGAGCAACGCCGTGGCAAACATTTCGTTTTGTAACGTTCCCAGCGATTGCACCTGGAGTTATTTCGGCTGCATTATTAACATTCACATTATCAATTGATGATTTTGTAATTAGTTTCTTCGTATCAGGACCAGGATCAACAACATTGCCATTATACATTTACAGTATGGTTAAGCGCGGAGTATCACCAGAAATTAATGCACTTTCTACAATTTTAATTGTGGCTATCGTAGGATTAATGGTTCTATCTGAAATCTTCCGTAACAAAGGTGCAGATGGTGAAGAAAACTCTGGAGGACACCTTCCTTTATAATACGAACGATATAGAAAGTACGAGGAGGTAATAAAACCGATGAAATTAATGAAAAGATTAGCCGGCGCAGCAATTAGCTTTAGCCTTGTTGCTGGTGTACTTGCTGGTTGTGGTGAAAAAAAAGAAGAGTTAAACATTTATAGCTGGGCTGACAATTTTGATGAGCAAGTGCTAAGAGATTTTGAAAAGAAATATAACGTGAAAATTAACTATGATAAGTATGCAAGTAATGAAGAAATGCTTGCGAAATTACAAGCAGGTGGCGCTAAGTATGATTTAATTCAGCCGTCGGATTATATGGTTAAAACGATGGCGAAAATGGATTTATTAGCGCCGTTAGATAAAAAGAATATCCCAAATATCGAAAACATGGTTTCTAATTTCAAAACACCTGCGTTTGATCCAGAGAATAAATATTCTTTAGTATATACTTGGGGCGTAACAGGTATTGCATACAATAAAAAGTATGTGAAGGAAGCACCTACAAGCTGGGCTGACTTATGGAATGAGAAATATAAAGGGCATGTAACTTTATTAAATGATTCTCGTGAAGTGTTAGGAATGGGTCTTAAGAAGCATGGATTCTCAAACAGCACGAAAGACGATGCACAGTTAAAGACAGCAGCAACTGATTTACAGAAGCTACTTCCAAACTTATTAGCATTTGATACAGATAATATTAAACAAAAATTCATTACAGAAGATGCTTGGATCGGAACAGTTTGGTCTGGGGATGCAGCATTTATCGCAAAAGATAATAAAGATGTAGAGTACGTTGTACCAAAAGAAGGCGGCACAATTTGGGCTGATACGTTAGCAATTCCAAAAGGTGCAAAAAACAAAGAGCTTGCAGAGAAGTTTATGAACTACTTATTAGATGAAAAAGTAAGTGTGAAAAACTACGAGTCAATTGGATACAGTAATCCAAATGAAAAAGCTCACCCTCTTCATAGTAAAGAATATCGTGATAACCACATGATCTTCTTAACGAAAGAAGAATTAGATCGTACAGAATGGCTTGTTGATGTAGACGATAAGCTAAAAGACTACGACCGTTACTGGACAGAGTTAAAAACAAAAGGTAAATAAGTAAGAAAATGCGGTTTCTACAGTAGAAATCGCATTTTTTCATAGTAGGAGGAAATCGTTTGAAGAAGTTGCATCAATATGAGGTAATGTGTATCGGTTTATTATTTGCTGTATTTGGCATTGTTGCTTGGCGAGTACATGCTGGCGGCGTTACAGTGATGGATACATATGTCCGAGGGGTAGTAAAAGGGTTACAAACAGAAAGTTCGCTTACATTTTTCTCACACTATACAAAATTAGGTTCTGCCATTGGGATTGTAACTGTGCTTATTATAAGTTTACTTGTTTTTTGGAGAAAACGTTATTATGCTGCGATGATTGTATATCCAATGGGCATTTTAACAACACATCTTGTGAATAAAGGGATAAAAGAAATTATGAAAAGGGATCGTCCGTCGTTAAATGAAACGTTGGATGCGCTTGGATATAGTTTCCCTAGTGGGCATGCAATGTTATCTATTATGACATTTGGATTTCTTACTTATATCATTGTGGCAAATTTGAAGAGTGTGACCGGAAAATATGTGATAACGCTTTTCATGGGAATAGTAATCGTATCGATTGGATTAAGTAGAGTTATTTTAAATGTACATTATCCAACTGATATTTTAGCAGGTTATTGCGTAGGTGGTATTTTGTTAATTATGGCGATTTATTGCCATCGTTTACTTACCGAGAGATTGGGACTTAATAAAGAGAGATAAAAAGACGTCTGGAAAAACTATCATTATAGTGTTTCCAGACGTTTTTTGTTTGCATGAAGATGTGATACATTATAAGTAACAATTGAATGATGTAAAGTAGGTGAAAATGTGTGAAAACAAATGTACATAAAGTAGATAAGTGGGGAAAATTAGGAGCTTTTTTGTATCAGTTTCGTTATACAGTAATAGTAGCATTACTATTGGTTGCGATAGCGCTCGGTATTTTCGCTCCAAAGCTACCGGGAGTATTAGGTGGTGACGGTTTCCAAACAGAAGGGGACTATCAAAAAACGAAAGAAATTTTAGATAAAGATTTTAAGAGGTCTCAAGATACGCTCCTACTCGTTTTTGAAAAAAATAAAGGTGTTTCACATGAGGAATTTAAAAAGCAGTTAGAGGAAATTGTAAAGAATGTTCAAGAGAAAGAGACATATGAATCTTTCCATCATCCAGTGCAAAATAAAGAAATGTTACAAGATGATATCGGCTATGCGACAATTTTATTTTCCGGGAAAACCAATAAAGAACGAATGGAAAAGACATTACAATTTGCTGATAAAATTGAAAAGGAAAGTAATACAGCATTAAAAGTAACACCTACAGGGTTTCCGAAAATTAATAAAGAGATTAATGAAAGAACGCAAAATGATTTAAAAGTGGCAGAGGTGATTGGGTTACCAATTGCATTTCTCGTATTACTATTTTCATTCGGTAGCCTTTTGGCATCTATTTTACCAATTGTAAATGGGGCACTTAGTGTTATTAGTACGATGGGCATATTATATTTTATAGGTAGTGATAAGGAACTATCTATCTTTGTGCTAAATGTTGCACCGATGATCGGACTTGCGTTATCTATTGATTTTGCGCTATTATTTGTAAATCGTTTTCGAGAGGAAGTTGCAAAGCGAACGGTAAAAGAAGCAATAGCAATTACATATCAGACAGCAGGGCGGGCAATCGTATTTTCAGGATTATGTGTATTCGTTGGCCTATCCGGTTTGTTTTTCTTTAAAATCGATTATATTCAGTCTGTCGCAATTAGTGGAATGATTGTTGTGATTATGAGTATTGTATTCTCGCTCACACTTCTTCCAGCGTTATTATCATTAATTGGTAAACGAATATTAAAAAAGAATCAAGTAGCACATACGCCGGCAAAGGCATGGCGTACATTTGCACAATTTGTAATGAAACATCCAATTGCGATGATTATTGTTGTTACAACATTTATTGTGATTTGTTTATTACCATTACGTACAGCTAATTTACAGTTCCCTGACGTAGAAGCTTTACCTAAACAAAGTGATACAAGAATTGCATATGAGAAGTACGAAGAGGCATTTAATAAAACTGCAAAAACACATGCTGATGTTACGTTAGTGGTAGAGACGAAAAAAGATATGAAAGAAAAAGAAAGTTTACAAAAGGTAGAAGAAGTCGTTCAAAAGTTAAAAGATGATAAGAAAGTATATGAAGTAAGAAGTTTATACGACAGTTTAAATGGAATGAAATCAGAGCAAGTTGCGGGGATGTTACAGTCGCCAGAAGCTGCTAAAATAGCTCCGGTATTTGAATCGTATACGAAAGGAAATAAGACAACAATCGAAGTCTTTTTACATACAAAACCACGTACAGAAATTGCGAAACAGTGGGTGCGTGATTTTAAACAAAATTATAAAGAAACGAACGTTACATATTATCTAGGCGGAATGACGACGTTCCAACAAGAGTTAGAAGATGAAATTAAAGATAAAGTTGCAATTGGTATGTCTGTTATATTTGGATCGACTTTTGTTATATTATTATTTGCATTTCGATCTATACTCATTCCAATTAAGGCGATTATTATGAATATACTTAGTTTAAGCGCAACAATTGGAATTGTTGTTTGGTTATTCGAAGGTGGTCATTTTGGTTTAGAAGCAAGTCCAGTTCTATTTGTTTTACCAATCTTCATTTTCGGCCTCGTCTTTGGGCTTAGCATGGATTATGAAGTCTTTCTTATTTCGCGTATCCATGAACTGTATGAAGAAACAGGGGATAACGATCAGGCGACGTTAGAAGGACTTGTTTCAACAAGTAGAATTATTACATCAGCTGCATTAATTATGATTGTTGTAACTGGTGCGTTTGCTTTTACTGATATTTTACCAGTACGACAAATGGGGCTTGGCGTTGCATTAGCGATATTTCTTGATGCAACAATTATTCGTCTTATGCTCGTACCAAGTTTAATGAAATTGTTTGGAGACTGGAACTGGTGGTTACCATTTCGAAAGAAAAAAGAAAAATCATCGTAAAAAATACTCATCTTATAGATGAGTATTTTTTTATGAATAGCAAGACCTACATTTTGCAAATAGTATGTGATAAGAACATTACATATAAGTAGGTGAAGGCAATGTTTCGTTATTTTAAATTTAAGCTAAATGATACAGTACAGTTTGCAGAAAACGATGGGCATATGTATCGCATTGTCGGTTATCGGTTAGAAAAAGGATTTTATCCAAAAGATGAATGGACTCATATTATTTATGAATTGCTTAGAGATTTTGATGGGTATACGATGGATGCGGAAGAAGAGGAACTTGTAAAGGTCATTCAAGTAGAGGATGAGTATTACAAAATACAAGAAGTATCGGGCTATCGTTATCCGGTAAAAATGAAGCAAAAACAACAAGTGATGAAAGTAGAAAAGATGGATGACTTATTAGATACGTATAACGATTATAAGAGGTTGGCGGATTTCTTTAAAGATTTATCATATGAACAAAAAGCGGAAGAAGTGTTGCAGGAAATGAGAAGGCGTAGAGCATGAGGGGCAGTCTATTATAAGACTGTCCTCTATTTTTGACGGTGCATCAAAGTGTATTTTCCGTTACAATGAGAGAATCAATAGAAATAAGGTGATACAGTATGGAAACGAAGAAGAAGGGCGAATGGTGCGAAATGACTGTGCCAGCGAAATGGAATGGTATAAGCATTGAGTCGTTATTAAAAATAGAATGGGAAATACCGAAAAAGTTGTTACATCAGCTTCGTATGGAAAAAGGTGTTACCGTTAATGGGGAACAGAGAAGATGGAATGAGCTTTTAAAAGAAGGCGATAAGTTGCAAGTTCATATGTTTATGGAGGAAGAATACGATGTAGAGCCTGAATATGGTGAATTACATGTAGTATATGAAGACGATCATGTACTCATTGTAAATAAGCCTGAGAAGATGGATACGCATCCTTCTGAAAAAGGCGGGATGGGAACACTTGCAAACCTTGTTGCCTTTCATTTTCAAATGCAAGGTTTAGAGACGAAGGTTCGTCATATTCATCGGTTAGATAAAGATACGACAGGTGGTGTCGTGTTTGCGAAGCATAGAATTGCTGGTGCAATTATGGATCGTTTATTAATGGAACGAAAAATTAAAAGAACATATGCAGCTCTTGTAGAAGGCAAGGTGAAAAAAAAGCAAGGAACAATTGATGCGGCTATCGGAAGAGATCGCCATCATGCGACGAGACGACGTGTTTCTCCAAAGGGAGATCAAGCAATTACATATTATAAAGTAGAGAAGTATTTTAGAAAACAAAATGTTACGCTTGTAACGTTACAATTAGAAACTGGTAGAACCCATCAAATTCGTGTTCATATGAGCTATAATGGTAATCCGTTAGTTGGGGATGTTTTATATGGTGGAGGAACGAAATATATGTCTAGGCAAGCGTTACATGCGATGAAGATAAACTTTTTACATCCAATTACGAAAGAAGAGATTGAAGTGGATGTACCATTTCCTACAAAATTAAATGACACAATGAAAGAATTTCAAAGAGTAAATGCGTAAAGTGTAAGTTTAAAGTTGAGAAAAGTAGATTTTTGCAGGAATTTCTCTAAAAGAAGCGAAGCCGTTAAGAGAAAAGAGGGGTGAGAATCACTTGATCAAATATAAATATATACTAGGAATATTTTTCGCTTGTCTTTTAGTTACTCTATGTCTCTATCCATATTTACAAGAGCATATGGCGGTACATTGGGATGTAAATGGTCGGCCAAACGAGTTTATGAGTAAACAAGTTGTTATAGCACTTATTCCTTGTCTTATTATTTTCTTACATGGATTGATGTATATTATTTCACATAATATATATAAGTTTAATGAAGACGAGCATGTCATTATAAGTGGATTTCTAAAGACGATTACTTTATTTATGTTGTTTATCCATATGCTCATTCTCTTTATTAATTTTGGAAGCATGATATCCTTTCAAACAGGACTAACAATAGGGATTAGTATGTTTCTTTTTATGCTTAGTAAGGCGTTTAAAAAAGTTCAGAGTACGGAAAAAGACCCAATCAAATTAAAAAAGATCCGTTTAGTGAGTAGACGGATTTTTCAAGTGATGGCATGTAGTATATTGTTTTCATTGTTTTTGAACTTGAAATGGGGATTTTATGTGTTACTTAGCGTAATAAGTGGTGGTTCTATTTTGTTTATGTTCTACGCTTTATACTCATACATAATAGAAAGTTATGAAACGTAAAAAAGAGTCTTCTCATTATGAGAAGACTCTTTTAATCTATTTACTTCGTAATAAATTGTTGTGTCCAGTAGTTGCCGCTTTCTACATAGCCAACACCGATGTGAGTGAATCCATTATTTAAGATGTTTGCACGGTGTCCAGCACTGTTCATCCAAGCTTGTACTACTTCTTCAGGTGTACGTTGGCCTTGGGCGATGTTTTCACCTGCAGATGTATAAGAAATACCAAATTTCTTCATCATGTCAAACGGAGACCCGTATGTAGGGCTGTTATGATCAAAGTAGTTATTTTTTTGCATATCTTCAGATTTAATGCGTGCTACTTTGCTTAATTCAGTGTCGATTTTTAAAGCTGGTAAACCTTGTTTTGCACGCTCAGCGTTTGTTAATTCAACAACACGTTGTTCGAACTCGCTTAAAGATTTTGCTTCTTCAGCAGGCTTTTGCCCAGCTGGTTTTTGTTCAGCCGGTTTTTGCGTATTATTGTTTTCAGCAGGCTTTTGAGCTTCTGGTTTTTGAACTTCTTCAGCAGGCTTTTGCTCGGCAGGTTTTTGCTCAGCAGGCTTTTGAGTTTCTGGCTTAGCTGTCGGTTGCTCAGTTACAACATTTTCAGTAGGTTGTTGACCAGGAATAATGCAATTTGGTTGGAAGTTTCCTTGTTGCCATTGTGCTAATGACTCAACGCCCATAGATTGTAAGAATGCTTGTAATTCTTGTTGGCTCATTTGCTTCATCATCACTTTTGAATGCTGAATATTTTGAACCTTTATGTTAGATGGTTGTACTGTTGCAGCTTGTGCATCTAGAGAAGATACTCCTAAAGTAAGAGCCGTTGCAGCAGCTACAGATAATAAAACACGCTTTTTCATGATGTGTGTCCCCCTATATAAAGTTTTAATTTGTTTTCACACGATTTGTTTTTGACAGCCTGTCTGACTGACAAATTCATCGTAGCATAGATTTTGTGAGAAAAAAGATGGAAAAAAATTCATAGACTTAAAATTTACCTAATTTATCCTAAGAGGGGAAAAGGGGAAAAATAAGAGAAACATAGAGTATAAAAGGAATTTTCAGCATTTTTATACTTGGTTATAAGACGCGTTTTTTGGATAAATGTACCTATATTGAAAATGAAGAATCCTATTGTATCAATGGTTTGAGCGTTTTTTTGAGGAATATACTGGATTGATTTTTACAAAACTGTAATGTTTCTGTTGTTCTTTTTTATAATAAAGTAACATATTTTTAATGTTGTAGCGGACAAAAAAGCGGCTATCTCATTACATAGACGAAGGAGATAGCCGTTTTCCTATTATTACGTATGTTACGAGTTATTACGAGTTGGTTTCAATTGCTTCTAATAATAAATCAACGATGTGAATTCCTCTCATTTTATGAGAAAGACCTTCTCGTTCAATGCCTAATTTCATTTGTAATAAACAACCTGGATTTGCAGTAACAATGGTTGCTGCTTCTGTTTCATGCACACGGTCCATTTTGTAATCTAGAAATTCCATAGATAGTTCTGAATGAACAATGTTATAAATACCAGCAGAACCACAGCAGCGATCTGCATCTTTCATTTCGCGGTATGTTGCGCCTTGAATTGCTTCTAGTAACATACGAGGTTCTGAAGATGTTCGCATAACATTGCGTAAGTGACAAGAGTCTTGATACGTAATAACTTGCGGCGTGACTCGTAAGTCATTACGTTTATGGAAATCTAGTTCTACTAGAATAGCAGTAATATCTTTAATTTTAGAAACGAACTGCTTTGCACGTTCAGCCCACTGTGGATCATCTTTTAACAAGTAATCGTAGTCTACGAGGTAAGCTCCGCAACCACCAGCATTCGTAATAATATAGTTGATGTTTAAATCTTCGAATGCTTTTATATTGCGTTTTGCTAATTCCTTTGCCCCATTTTTCTCACCAGCATGTCCATGTAATGCCCCGCAGCAACTTTGTGTTTTCGGAATAACGATATCACAACCAGCTAACTGAAGTAGTTTCATCGTTGCGTTATTTGTTTCTAAAAACATTGTATCCATTAAACAACCTGTGAAGAATGCAACTTGTTTCTTCTTCGTACTTTCAGCAGGTAAAAATTCAGGGCGATCTTTCATTGCTTTCATTTTAGGGACCTTAGGCAAAACGAGATCCATTGTTGCAAGTGTTTCAGGGAATAACTTCATAATCCCTGTTTTATGTGTTAGCGTTTGTAAACCGGAACGTTGGTAAAATCCGATTAATCCTGTTAATGTTCTCATTCGATTTTGATGCGGGAAAAGTCCTTCAAAAACGACTTTACGAACAGCTCTCACTGGCATTGAAAACTTTTTGTTTTGATTTATAATATCACGAGCTTCTTCTAATAAATGTCCATAATTCACACCAGATGGACAAACAGGTTCACAAGCACGGCAGCCGAGGCAAACATTTAATGTGTTTTCAACATCTTCATCTGGCTCAATTAAGCCGTCAACGACCGCTTTCATTAATGCGATACGTCCACGCGGGGAATGTGATTCTTTATATCCAGATTGAATGTAAGTAGGGCAAGTTGGTAAGCAGAAACCGCATCGCATACAGTTTAGTAGTTCATCTTCACTTAATCGTTCTTTAAATTCCTTTTGAATGTTTTCTTTATTTAATGTTGTCATCGCTCAACCACCACTCTTTTACGAGTGTCCTTCGCGAACATCTTTCCTGGATTCATAATGTTATTTGGATCGAAGGCTTGTTTAATTCCTTGCATAGCAGCAATACCTTCTTTACCTAACTTCATTTCTAAATACGGAGCCTTCATCGCACCAACACCATGTTCACCAGTAATCGTGCCACCAAGTTCAATTGCTTTCGCAAATATTTCAGCAAAAGCTTGTTCAGCTCGGTGCATTTCTTCTTCGTTGCGAGCATCTGTCATACAAGTTGGGTGTAGGTTGCCATCGCCAGCATGGCCAAACGTACAAATAGGAATATTATATTTTTTGGCAATGGCATTAATAGCTTCAACCATCGGAGCAATCTGTGAGCGTGGTACCGTTGCATCTTCTAATATTGTAGTAGGTTTTAATCTTGCCAGTGCTGACAGTGCACTACGGCGAGCTGTTCGAAGCGCATCTGCTTCCGCTTCATCTTTTGCGACGCGAACATCAACTGCATTCATGGAACGACAAACGTTAGCCATTTTTTCAATATCTCGATTAACAACTTCAGGTGGACCGTCTTGTTCAATTAATAAAATTGCTTTTACGTCAGTTGGTAAACCGATTTGAGCAAACTCTTCTACTACTTCAATTGTCGGCTGGTCTAAAAACTCAAGTGTCGCTGGAATGATTTTATTTGCAATAATAGAAGAAACAGCACGTGCAGCTTCATTAATATCTTCATATAGTGCAAGCATCGTTTTCTTCGTTTCAGGCATAGGAACAAGTTTTAATATTGCTTCTGTTACGACGCCAAGTGTTCCTTCAGAACCGATAAATAAACGAGTTAAATCGTAACCAGCTACATCTTTTGCTAATTTACCACCAGTGCGAATCATATCACCATTTGGTAAGACAAGTTCAAGCCCCATCACATAATCACGTGTTACGCCATATTTTAATCCACGTAATCCACCCGAGTTTTCATTAATGTTACCGCCAATTGTAGAAATTTTCATTGAGCTTGGATCTGGTGGATAAAATAAACCTTTTTCTTCTACTGCTTTAATAATATCAAGCGTAATAACACCAGCTTGTACAGTAATTGTTAAATTTTCTTCATCAATTTCTAAAATGTTATTCATATGGCGGAAGATAAGGACGATACCGCCTTCAAGTGGACATGTCCCTGCGCAAAGATTTGTTCCAGACCCACGAACATATACAGGGATTTTGTGAGTGTTACATACTTTTAATACTTCAGCTACTTCATTTGTATTACGAGGAGCAATGACTGCATCAGGCATTGCTTGGAAGTTTGGAGTGGCATCATAACTATACGTTAAACGCCCCATATTGGATGTATCTACATTATCTTCGCCAACAATGGATACGAATGAATCAATAATTTGTTTTTCTAACATTGGAAATCCCCCTCAAACTGTTAACGTAATGAGTCATAATAAAAAACGTTGTCACAGTGCTTTCATTATAATGATAAAAAAGTCGGGGGATTCTTTCTATGTATAATCATCTAAAGATTAATCTATTTTATCATTCTTTTTTGTTTGATTATCTAATAAGAGGAGCGAGAAATATAAAATATTTAAGTCCTTGAATTGTTTCGGATCAAGTCCTGTATACTCCTCAATTTTTTTAAGTCTATAATGCAATGTGTTAATGTGTATATGTAATTGCTCCGCTGTTTGTTTATAGGATTGGTTATAATCAATAAATAAACGTAAAGTGTGCATAAGTTCAGGCGATGATAATAAGTTTTCGATGGTGCGCTTTAGAAATTGTTCCCGCGTTTCCGCAGAAATATCTTGTAAGCACATTTCTAAACGTAAATCTTCATTAAATACAATGTTTTTCGTTTCAAGTGATACGGAAAGAGCTTGTAATGCTTGTTCGTATGATAAGTTCATATTGCTTGGTGTAACGGATTGGCCAATCCCGATATATAAAGAAATAGAAAACAAAGTTTCACAGTCTTGTTTTAATCGTTTTAAAAATTGATATGTTTGCTCTTTGGAGTTCGTGGCTGTAAATAAAATGAATCGATCATTTCCCCAGCGAACAAATAGATGCTCCTTTGTTAATAGATTGCGTACGTGTTGCCAAATCTTACGCTGAAGCATCGTGTCATTTTGATCGATAGAGAACAAAATAAGTTGTTTCTTCTTATATAAATCAATACCAAGTGTTTTGGCACGATCGAGAAAGCTTGGAGACCAGTCTGTATTTTGGAGCCAATCAAAGACAAATGCTTCATAAGAACGGTGTTCAAGTTCTAGCTGTTCTAAAAAGTAGTTTTCGTGAATGAGTAGTTCGGTCATTTTACGTAATATTTCTCCGTATTGGGAAATGTTTTCAGGTTCGCCTGTAATTCCAATGACACCAATTACTTCGTCATGGAATAGTAAAGGGAGATTCATACCCGCTTTTACGCCATGCAAACGTCGTTCATCTTCTTTTGTAATAATGACAGTTTTCTTTTGTTTCGCACAGCGGAGTGCGCCTTCATGAAATTGACCGATTCTTTCTATATCTGTACTTGCGATAATAACGCCTTGTATATTAATGATAATAATATTTTCTTTAATTAGTCTGCGTACTTCTCGTACAATTTTATTTGCTAAATCAGGAAAAAGCATAATTGGCACACCTCAAATTCTATTTGTTGTACATTATATATGTAAATGAAGTAGGAAAGGGAAATTTCACACTTTCCACACATTTATTTGTTATTTTACAATTATAACGAAATCATCCGAAGATGGAGGGAATCTTTTGAGAAAGTCTGTTTTTCTTCTCTGTTTTGTATTTCTATTAGTAGGGTGTCAAGGAAGCTCGTATACACCGATTGCTAAAGATAAAAGTGTTATTATAACAACGAATATAAAAGAAGGCAGTATTAGTTTTGTCGATAAGCAAACTAAAAAGTTAATTACGACATGGGAACTTAACGAGCCGATGGCAGGAACCCTACTACTTCCAAATGGTGAAGACATACTTGTATATGGTAAGCAGTTAGAGTACATGTATGTATATTCACTAGTCGAAGGAAGACAAGTGGAGAAATATAAAACTGGAAAAGGTATTGTAAATGTAATCGTATCCGAAGATAAAAAACAATTATTTGCTGCCGATCAAAATGCCCAAAAGGTAAGGTTCTTTACGATAAAAGGTAAAGAGACAGGAAGTGTGTCAACCGGAAAAGGGCCAATAACGATGGTAGAGTACCATAACCAGTTATCTGTATTAAACTTTTATGATACGAAGCTAACGACAATTGATACAAAGAAAAAAGAAGTGATACAAACCTTTATGATTCCACCAGCGTCAACGGGGGCGACAATTAGTCCAGATGGGAAAGAAATATGGATTGGCGGACATGGTGATGGAAATCAGGTAAATGAGAAAGTATTAGTGTATTCTTTGCAGAGCGGAGAAATGGTACGTTCTTTACACGCTCCGTTTATGCCTGTGAATATTACGAAGGATCATAAGTACGTATATGCATTAAGTCACGGTTCGAATACGCTTAGAAAGTTTGATGTTAGCACGTATAAAGAGGTGGCTTCTGTAGAAGTAGGATCAAACCCATTTGCATTTTTGAAGAGCGGAGCAGAAGGGTACGTAGCAAGCTATGATAGTGATGAAGTTTGCGTCATGGATATGAAGAATTTGAAAATAAAACAAACAATTAAAGTCGGAAAAGGACCGTTTCAACTCATAGAGAGAGAAGGGAAGGACAATGAGTAAATATAGGGTGCTAGTTGTAGATGATGAAAGTGATATGAGGCAACTTGTTGGAATGTACTTAGATAATTTCGGATACGAGTGGGAAGAAGCTGAAAATGGAAAAGAAGCTCTAAAAAAATTAGAGACAAATCATTATGATTTCGTTGTACTAGATATTATGATGCCAGAGATGGATGGACTTTCAGTTTGTAAAGAAATTAGAAAAACGTCAGATGTACCAATAATATTTTTAACAGCAAAAGGTGAAGAGTGGAATAGGGTGAACGGCTTACGTATGGGAGCAGATGATTATATTGTAAAGCCATTTAGTCCTGGCGAATTAATTGCTCGTATGGAAGCTGTGTTAAGACGTTATACAAAGCAAGAGCAACAAGAGGAGATTCAGTTTGGCCCGATCCTTATTAATGAAAAAAGTAGGAAGATTGAGGTGGATGGTGAGCCGATTTCTCTTACAGTAAAAGAGTTTGATTTACTCTATTTTCTTTGCCAACATACAGGACAAGTATTTAGCCGGGAACAATTGCTGGAAAAGGTATGGGGATATGATTATGCCGGAAGTACAAGAACAGTAGATACGCACGTGAAAACGATGCGTTTGAAGCTTGGAGAAAGTGGAAACTACATTCAAACTGTTTGGGGTGTAGGCTATAAATTTGAGGTGTAACGTATGTTTACAATGGTACAGAAGCTTTGGCTGACAGTAGTATGTGCAGTATTTGTAACAGTTTCCTTTCTTTATTTTGTATCTTTATATTCGTATGAAAAACTATACGTTGATAATTTAAAAGATTCATTAGTAATGGAAGGGAAGCGTCTTGCTGCGCAATATGATAAGCGCGAAGGAATATCAATTTTTGAAGAGAAAGTAAGAGCATTTGATCAAATATCTAGTTCAGACGTTCTTTTCGTATCGAACCCACGTGATTTAAGTGCATGTTTACCATTTGATGTGCACCATCATTCTCTTATAAGTGAAGGGGACAGGCAAGCATTATTAGATGGAAAAACTGTGACAAAGATAGGATACGAGGAACATTTTGACCGTAATATTATGGGGGTTGTCATCCCTGTTTTAGAAAATAAAAAATTAGTTGGTATTGTATATTCTTATATTCCTTTAAAAAGTATAAAAGACTTAATATATGATATGGGTCTTATTTTAGCACCGTTAGCACTTGCTATAACTTTACTGACAATATGGGTTGGTAGAAAAATTATTATTGCTATTACGAAACCACTTTCGCAAATGGAACGAGTTGCCAATCATTTGGCTACGGGAGATTTCTCAGAACGAATTACAATTTCTTCTGAAGATGAAATTGGACGATTAGGAAAAGCATTTAATAAGATGGCAAATTCTTTAGAGACAGAAGACGTAAAGCGTAAGGAGTTTTTAGCTAACGTTTCGCATGAACTAAGAACACCGCTTAGTTATATAAAAGGGTATAGCGAGGCTATTTTAGATGGTGTAGCGAAGGGACCGCAGCAGGAAAAAGTAACACAGCTCATTCATAAAGAAGCAGATCGTATGCAGCGTCTCGTTCATGATTTATTAGATTTAGCACAACTAGAAGGGGAACATTTCCCTTTAAAGAAACAACCTATCGTTTTTTCACAACTAATTGAAGATGTGTTAGATACGTATGAGATTAAGTTTATAGAAAAGAAAATTCGTATTTCAACAAATTTAAATCCAGAAATCATTGTAATGATTGATGAGGATCGTATGCAACAAGTGCTTCATAACGTGTTAGATAATGCGATACGGTATACAAATCAAAACGGGGATATTATGATAACGCTTAGGCAGATAGATGATTACTGTGAATTGAACATAAAAGATACAGGAATCGGTATTGATACGGAGCATTTAGAAAACCTTGGTGAACGTTTTTACAGAGTTGATAAAGCGAGAAGTCGTCAACATGGTGGAACAGGTTTAGGCCTGGCAATTGTAAGACAAATTGTTCATATACATGAAGGACAGTGGCGAATTGAAAGTGAAAAAGGGAACGGCACGACGGTTAGTATTAAATTGAAAGTACAGGATGAGGAGAGCATGTTCTAATTTTTAGGGCATGCTCTTCTTTAGAAAACAGTTATACGTAAAAGTATTAATTAATATGTAATAAATATCGAAATTTTGACGATTTTATGAACAAAACATTTGTACTTCTTACCAATTCGTTCTAAAATGGTTATGATGCAAAGTTCTTATAAATCGTTTCAATTGTTGTTTGGAAGATACTGAGGTGATTTAACTGGAGTACAAATCTATTAAACCGAAAAAAATTTACGAAGAAGTATCTGAAGCTATTTTAACAATGATTAAAAATGGTACGTTAAAACCTGGTGACAAACTACTTCCTGTACATCAATTAGCTGAGCAGTTTCAAGTTGGCAGATCTGCTGTTCGTGAAGCGCTAAGTGCGCTAAGAGCGATGGGCTTAATTGAGATGAAACAAGGAGAAGGTACATATGTGAAGAATTTTGATTCTTCTTCATTAACAAAATCATTAAACAATAGATTATTGATGAAGAAAGAAGATATTTTGAATTTATTAGAAGTACGAAAGGTGCTTGAAGTGGGGGCAGTTCGAGCAGCTGCGGCAAAACGTACGGAAGATAATTTGCAAAATATGAAGCATTGGTTAGATGAAATGGCAAAGAGCATTGGAGATGAAAAGGCTGGCGAAAAAGCAGATTTTCAGTTCCATATGGGAATTGCGGAGTCTTCGCATAACAACATTTTGCTTGAACTCATGAATCATGTTTCAGAGATGATTGCTGAAACGATTGGTGAATCAAGACGCATTATTTTATATGGTGAACAAACAACATCAGAACGACTTATAGAAGAGCATCAAGTTATATATGATGCAGTGTTAAAGCAAGATGTAGAATTAGCGCAGCAAGCAATGCTAGATCATTTAACAAATGTAGAACATATTGTCACAGGTAGCAACGATATAAATTCTTAATTTAATCTTTTAAAAATCTAATTTTCTGATAAAATAGAGAGAGATTAAGTAAGCGTTTTCTTTAGAAGAGGGAGAGGATAGGCCATGGTTGAGCCTATTTCTTCTCTCCTTAGTCATCTGATGACCATATGTTTGTTGGTGGAGTTGTAAAAAGGGGGAGTAATAATTATGAAAGTTACTTTATTTGTTACTTGTTTAGTCGATATGTTTGAAACAAATGTCGGCAAAGCAACAGTTGAGGTGTTGGAGCGTTTAGGTTGTGAAATTGAATTTCCAGAAGCACAAGTTTGTTGCGGTCAGCCTGCTTATAATAGCGGCCATGTAGAAGCTGCAAAAGAAGCGATGAAACATATGATTGAAACTTTTGAAGATGCAGAATATATCGTTACGCCATCTGGTTCTTGTGCGACAATGTTTCATGAGTATCCGCATGTTTTTAAAGATGATCCGAAGTGGGCTAAACGTGCACAAAAAGTTGCTGATAAAACATATGAATTTACACAATTTATTGTAGACGTTTTAAAGGTTACTGATGTTGGTGCAAGTTTACCAGGGATTGCTACTATTCATAAATCATGTCATATGACACGTATGCTTGGAGTAACAGAGGCACCAGGAATTTTATTATCAAATGTAAAAGGATTAACTGTGAGAGAGTTACCAAATGTGCAAAATTGTTGCGGGTTTGGGGGAACGTTTTCAGTGAAGATGACTCCAATTTCTGAGCAAATGGTAGATGAAAAGGTAGATAGTGCAATGGAAACAGGCGCTGATTATTTAATCGGTGCAGATTGTGGGTGTTTGTTAAACATTGGCGGACGTATTGAGCGTTTAGGAAAAGAAATAAAAGTAATGCATATTGCTGAGGTACTGAATAGTCGCTCATGAAGGGGGAACATAAGCTATGTCTATGAAAATCAGTGAGAAAAAATTTAATGATCGCGTTGGCGATGGAATTCAAGATTCGTTTATGCGCGGAGCAGTATCTTCTGCACAAACACGCTTATATACGAATCGTTTAAAAGCAGCAGATGAATTAGGGAACTGGGAAGAATGGCGTGAACTCGGTGAAGAAATTCGTCAACATACGTTAGAAAATCTTGATTATTACTTAATGCAGTTAAGTGAAAATGTATCCAAAAGAGGCGGACATGTGTACTTTGCGAAAACGAAAGAGGAAGCAGCAAAGTATATTCAAGACGTTGCAAAAAAGAAGCAGGCAAAAAAGGTAGTAAAATCAAAGTCAATGGTAACAGAAGAAATTAGTATGAACCATGCGCTTGAAGAAATCGGTTGTGAAGTGTTAGAAAGTGATCTAGGAGAGTATATTCTGCAAGTAGATAACGATCCACCTTCACATATTATTGCGCCTGCTCTTCATAAAAATAGAACGCAAATTCGTGACGTATTTAAAGAAAAGCTTGGCTATGAAAATTCTGATGATCCATACGAAATGACAAAGTTTGTTCGTAAACAACTTCGTGAAAAATTTATGGATGCTGAAATTGGTGTGACAGGTTGTAACTTCGCTGTTGCAAATACTGGCTCTCTTTGTTTAGTAACAAATGAAGGTAATGCCGACCTTGTTATGTCGATTCCAAAAACACAAATTGCGGTTATGGGTATGGAACGTATGGTTCCGACAATGGAAGAATTAGATGTTTTAGTTGGTTTACTATGTCGTAGTGCAGTAGGTCAAAAGTTAACAAGTTATGTAACGGTAGCGGGACCAATTCAAGAAGAGGAAGTAGATGGCCCAGAAGAATTCCACTTAGTTGTGGTTGATAATGGTCGTTCTCAAATTCTCGGATCTGAATTCCGTCAAGTGTTGCAATGTATTCGTTGTGCTGCTTGTGTGAACGTATGCCCTGTATATCGACATGTTGGTGGACATTCATATGGTTCTATATACTCAGGACCAATTGGGGCGGTATTAACACCACTTTTAGGTGGATATGATGATTACAAAGAGCTTCCTTATGCTTCTAGTTTATGCGGAGCGTGTACAGAAGCTTGTCCAGTAAAAATTCCATTGCATGATTTATTATTAAAACATCGTCAAGTTATCGTTGAGCAAGAAGGGCGTGCTCCACTTGCAGAAAAATTAGCAATGAAAATGTTTAGTATGGGTGCATCTTCAGCAGCTTTATATAAAATGGGATCAAAGATGGCGCCAGCAGCAATGAGTCCATTTACATCTGGTAACCGTGTATCAAAAGGTGTTGGGCCACTTAAAAATTGGACAGATATTCGTGAATTCCCGGCTCCAAGTAAAGAACGATTCCGTGATTGGTATAAAGATCATAAGAAAGGCGGGGACAAATAATGACAGGATTAATTCAAAACCGTGAGTCCTTTCTGGAAAATATTGCGAAAGAACTTGGACGCGCGCGTAAAACGGATGGTGTAAAACGTCCAGTATGGAAAAACAATGTGAATAAAGAAACGTTAAAAAATTATTCACAAGAAGAATTGTTAGAAGTATTTAAAAATCAATGTACAAACATTCATACAACTGTTGTGGAAACGACAAATGACCGTTTACGTGAAGATATTCAAAAAGTAATCGTTGAAAACGGCGGGGGACCTATTATGTTATCGGCAGATGAACGTTTTGATTCTTATGGATTGACTTCTTTATTTAAAGAAGAACTTCCAAAGCAAAATGTTGAAGTGAACGTATGGGATCCTGAGAAAAAAGAAGAGAATATGCGTATCGCGGAAAGAGCGAATATTGGAATTGCATTTAGTGATTATACTTTAGCCGAATCTGGTACGATCGTTGTGCAAAGTCATAAAGGTCAAGGCCGTTCTTTACACTTTTTACCGACTGTATACCTTGCTATTATTCCACGTGAAACACTTGTACCTCGTATTACACAAGCAGTTGAGGATATGAACAAGCGTGTAGAAAATGGCGAGACAGTGGCATCTTGTATTAACTTTATTACAGGACCTAGTAACTCGGCAGATATAGAAATGAATCTTGTTGTCGGAGTACATGGACCATTAAAAGCAGTATATTTCATCGTATAAAATAGGGGAAAGCAGGCCAGAAAATGGCCTGCTTTTTTAATAGAATAGAGATAATATGAAGTAGAAGTTCTCTCCTTTTTTTGCTATGTTCTTCTGGAAAGGAGAGGAAGGGATGTTCACTTATGTATATGCATTGTTAGCGGGGATGGTGTTTGGTTCTTTTTTTATGGTAATTGCGATGAGAGTTCCGCTAGGGGAGTCTATCATAACCCCGCGTTCATATTGTCATTATTGTAAGTATGTGCTAAAGCCAAAAGAATTGATTCCAATCATTTCTTTTTGTATGCAAAGAGGGCGTTGTACGAATTGTAAGAGGAAAATTTCAATTTTGTACGTAGTATTTGAACTTGTAACTGGAATGATATGCCTTCTTACTGTATATATGATTGGGGTGGAACGAGAGCTTATTATCGTTTTATCACTTTTTTCGTTACTTCTTATTATTTCAGTTACAGATTACATATATATGTTAATTCCAAATCGTATTTTAGCTTGGTTTGCTTGTTTACTCATTTTAGAATGTGCTTTTATACCGTTAGTCACCTGGATAGATAGTATAGTTGGTAGTTGCGTTATATTCATTTTGTTATACTGCATGCAAAAGATATATCCAGAAGGGCTTGGGGGAGGGGATATAAAATTACTTTCGTTACTTGGATTTATAGTGGGACTGAAAGGGATTTTTATCGTTTTATTTTTAGCATCTTGTTTTAGTCTTTGTTTCTTTGGAGCTGGTCTCGTATTAAAACGTATGAAAATGAGGACTCAAATACCGTTTGGTCCTTTTATTAGTCTTGGGGCAATATGTTACATGTTGGTCACGTATGCAAAATAGAGAGGGGATAGAAAATGAATGTATATATGGATGATCAAAGAAGTTGTCCGTACGGTTACGTGCTCGCAACTACAGTAGAATGTGCTTTGCAAATGGTACGAGATTATGAGGTGAATGTTCTTTCCCTTGATTTCAATATGGGATGGGGAGAAAAAAGTGGATTAGATTTTGTCGAAGCTTTTTGTAAAGAGGGTTTATATGTAAATGAAATACACTTTCATACGAATGATGTCATCGGTATGCATAAGATGAAACAGAGAATGAATAAGGGAAAGGAAGAAGGAGAGATTAATCCTAATCTTGTTGTTAAATATGTGGGGAGCTAAAAACTCCAAAGTAAAACTTTGGAGTTTTTAATGTTTCATATGCGCTTGCAACGGAATGATTTCTTCTTGTTGAGCTGCTCCTAATTCAGTTTCTTCTTGTTTCACGCCAGGTACTTTCTTTGTTAAGTAATGGTATACCATACCGACAAATACAGACCCACCAATAATGTTACCGATTGTAACTGGAATTAAGTTATGAATAGCACCTGCAAAAGAAATTGTCTCAGGATGCGGTGAAACTAAAGATAAAGCAAACAGTGATAAGTTTGCGATGCTATGCTCGTAACCAGATAAGAAGAATGTGAAAACGAGCATCATCATCATCATAATTTTTGCTGTATCACCTTTAACTTGAGAAGGTAAGAAACAAGCAAGACATACAAGCCAGTTACATAAAATTGCTTTAAAGAATAGTTGCATTGTAGGTGTATTCATTTTTCCTTCTACTACTTTATTCATGAAATGACCGTGATCAATTGCTTCAAAAATGCCAGTTGCGTAAAATAGTAAGGCAAAGAATAAAGCACCAGCTAAATTGCCTGCATAACAAGCAAACCAGTTACGAAGTGTATCAGATAGTGTTGTTTCTTTTCTTAATGTTGCTACAGTGAAGTACATTGTGTTTCCAGTAAACAATTCAGCACCACCATATATAATAAGTACGAGAGCAATTCCGAAAAACATAGAAGCAGCTAAATAAGTTGCTGGTGAATCTGCAATGTGAAAAAAGTTACCTAATTTAAAGCATAGAACAATAATAAAACCGATATAAATACCCGCAAGTGCTGCACGAATGAAATATTGCATCGGGTTTGTATCTAACATTTGTTTTTTGCCCTTAGCCAGTTTGACAACATAATCTAATCCTTGTTCTAGCATGAGTAATACGCTCCTTTAGTACATCATCTATAAATACTCCTTATATGAATAAAGTACATGGATTCTTTTATAGTTTCAATAAGTTTGTGCAATTTTTCACAAAAAGGACATACATATATTAAGAAAGCGTTTACAAAATATAGTATAATAGAATTTTTTCTGGACATTGAGAGGGGGAAGGGCAAAAAGAAAAAGCACTGTAATTACAGCGCTTTTTCGTCTAAATTCTTTTCTACTTTTGTTTCCACTTCTTTTGAGAAGAACCAACCACCAGCTGCGATTCCAACTAATACAATCCAGAATGTAAGCTTCCATGGTGTAGATTCTGGGAATGAGTGCGGAATTACATTTAATGCAGGGTGTGCTAACGTATAAACTGCTAGTTTCACACCAACCCAACCTACAATTAAGAATGCCGCAGTTTCAAGTCCTGGTTTACGTTTTAAAATTTGTACGAAAGCAGTTGCCGCAAATCGCATAATGATTAATCCGATAAGTCCACCTACAAAGATAACAACGAATTGTCCAGTATCAAGACTACCAATTGTACCTAATCCTGTTTTTGGTAAAGTCATTGCTAATGCAACAGCAGCTAAAATAGAATCAACTGCGAAGGCGATATCTGCAACTTCAACTTTAAATACAGTCCACCAAAAGTTCTCTTGTTTTTTCTTTGCTTCTTTTTCTTCTGTTTCTTCATCTGTATTCTTTTTAACATACGTTTTAAATAAGTGATTACCAGCGATAAACATAAGGTAAATGGCACCGATTGCTTGCACTTGCCATACGTCGACTAGGAACGAAATCATAAATAACGATCCGAAACGGAAAACAAATGCCCCTGCTAATCCATAAAATAGTGCTTTCTTTCTTTTTTCTTCTGGTAAATGTTTTACCATAATTGCAAGAACAAGAGCGTTGTCAGCCGCTAAAATCCCCTCTAGTGCAATTAGGATGAGTAATACCCAACCATACTCCAATAATAATGATACATCCATGTACATTCTCCTCTCATTTCTATAAGTACTAAATAAGTGAAGAATTTCCCCACTATTTAGTTTCCCCATACTCCTGCCTATTAACTTCGGAAGAATTTGGTAATGAATGCAAAAAAGACCTCTGCCGTTAATAGGCAAAGGTCTTGCTAGACATATGTAATGAAAATGCCAACAAAGCCGGAAGAACTAAGTTCTACGTAATGACGACTTTGTTTCCAAGAAATATTCTTGGACGCTACTCCCCTTTGGAGATATGCTATTGTACTCTCATTATATGGATAATTTATACGGTTGTCAACCTGTTAAAATGTCTTCATTCGGATATTTTATTTTCCGGTTCTTTTTACGTGCAAATGAAAAAGCTAATGTTAAAGGCCCCATCTTCCCAAAAAACATCATAAAGATAATAATAGCTTTTCCAATCATCGTTAAGTGTGGTGTGAAATTCATACTGAGACCGACAGTCCCAAATGCTGAAAATACTTCGAAAGCACTCATCAATAGAGGAACTCGCTCAGTAATGCTTAAAATTAAAATAGCAAAAAAAATAAATGAAATAGAAATAATAGTGATGGTTAATGATTTGACAATGAGAGTATCTTTAATGGACTTTTTAAACACGACAATATCATCTTGTTCTTGTAAAAATTTAAATACCCCAAAAAACATGATTAAAAAGGTTGTTAATTTAATCCCACCGCCAGTTGAAGCACTACCGGCTCCGATAAACATTAGAAGCATCATTAATAAAAGGGAAGGCTTTGATAATGCGGAAATATCAACTGTATTAAACCCGGCAGTACGCGTTGAAATAGCTTGGAAATAAGCGGCCATGCCTTCTTCAAATGGGGTAAAGCCTCTCATAGAAAGAGAATTGTGAAACTCGAATATAAAAATAAAAACAGTCGCAATAATATTGATGATTAGAGTAGAAGAGAGCATAAGTTTTGAGTGTAATGTAAGGTTTTTAAAATTTTTCTTTCTTTTTATATCTACGATTACTGTAAAACCAATCCCACCTAAAATAATGAGGGAGGAAATGACGAGATTGACAAGAATGCTGTGAGAGTGGGACATTAAATTATCGCTCCAAACAGAAAAACCTGCATTGTTAAAAGCAGAGATGGAATGAAAAAAGCTATAATAGATCCCTTTAGCAACCCCATATTTCGGTACCCATTCAAAAGAAAGAATGAAAGCAGCGATACATTCGACTGTAAAAGAGAATAAAAATAATGCTTTGGCAAGACGAATGACACCGCCTATATTCGTTTGATTTAATGCTTGTTGCAATAAAATTCGGTTTTGAAGGCCAATTTTTCTGCCAAGCATAATCGCAATTAAAACGGCAAAGCTCATAATGCCAAGTCCGCCCACTTGTATAAGTATTAAAATGACACATTGGCCAAATAAGGTAAATACTTTCCCAGTGTCCACAACACCAAGCCCTGTAACCGTACAAGCAGAAACGGTTGTAAATAAAGCATCGAGCCATGAAATAGACGTCGTTGTAGCAATTGGCAATTTTAATAAGCATGTACCGATAATTGATAACATAATAAAAGATAAAGTAAGAACACGGGGAGGACTCATGTGAATGTTAATCCGTTTCATGTTACATATCGTTCCTTTCAGTTTGCTTTTACTAGTATGTGAAAAAGCACCATTATGTATGTTAAAAATAGAAAGAGGCAGAGAATATCTGCCTCTAAGCCATATGTTATATTGTTATCCACGTAATTGTTGTTGAGCTAAAGAAACAAGACGTTTTGTTACTTCACCGCCAACTGATCCGTTAGAACGTGATGCAGTATTAGACCCTAAGCTTACGCCGAATTCTTGTGCAATTTCATATTTAAATTGATCAAGTGCTTGTTCAGCACCTGGAACTAGTAATTTGTTTGTTTTTGCCATGATGATACACATCCTTATGAGTAATCCAGTTCAGCTAAGTATGTATCTGAACTGGTACCGTTATTTTATGTGGAACCGGCGTGCTCATACGCGGAAGTAATCGGTGTGATTAGAAGTTATTGGATAGAAAAAAGAGTAGCAATTTTTGCTACTCTTTTTTTAGTATTGTCGCTGTACCTTCCACGACAATATCATCCGATTGATTATATATATTTGTTTGCAACGTAATGATTTTTTTATCGTCACGTTTTTTGATGACCTCTGCCACAACGCGAAGTGTATCGCCGATTTTGACAGGAGCGCGGAATGAAACGTTTTGAGATAAATAAATCGTATTTTTACCCGGGAGTTTCGTTCCAAGGATGGTAGAAATAAAACTTGAAACGAGCATACCATGAGCAATACGTTCTTTAAACATTGTCGTTTTTGCAAAAGAATCTAAAATATGAATAGGATTCACATCTCCAGTCAATTTTGCAAAATTGATAACGTCCTCATCCGTAATCGTTTTTGTAAGTGATGCTTGATCACCGACTTGAATCTCATCATAACGAAGCTCCGGGACGGTTTGTGCTTCTTGAAATGGATTCATTTTGTCCTCCTTCTTTTCCATATCGAAAAATGCTAGCCATCTTGATGTAGTAGGAGGAAGAAAGAGTTTTGTTTGTGCTGCAGTTAGCTCCCACATTTTTCTTACTTGATGGAAGTAAATAGATTTTTTGAGTTTTCCTCGAACTTTTTTGCGAGTTCCAACTGTTTTGTCTTGAAATCTTCCAAAAAACCTTCTAACTGTTTTTGAGCCTCTTCACGTTGTAATTGTTGTTGTTCAATAAATTGCTTCGTTGTTTCTTCAAATTGACCGCTTGTTTGAGTAAGGATAGACAAAGATGTTTTTGTAGGAGAAACAGTTAGCTGTTGCATATGAGCAGAAAGCTCTTTCCATTTGTCTTGCCACTCATTAATTTGATCATTTAAGGAGTTTCCAGTTAATTGCTTCACGTAATCTGTATACTGATTATTGAATTGAGTAGTAAATTGTTGCAGTTCTTTTTCTAGTTCATCTACTCCTGATGTTAATTTATGCAAAGCATCTTGTTGTTGTTTTAATGTTTCTAAAGTAAGTTGCTCTAATTGTTTCCCAGCTGAAGAGAAAAGGGAAAGTGATTGAGACCAGTTTTTCCAAAATGCATCGACTAATTCGTATGGTTTAGTTTCCATTGTTTGACCCCCAAATGTTTTTTTACATATTGTGAACGCAGATTACTCTGCTGTATCACCAGGTGAAGATGAAGAATCTTTTTCATCCTTTTCTGGAGAAGTAGAAAATGGAAAGAATGCATTGGTGTATAACGTGAAAAACGTCCGCAACATATTTTGATAATGCTCAAAAGAAGTCGCACATGTTGTTAAATATTGCTCTCCATATTCAGTTAAAGAATAAATTCTTTTTGCTGGCCCTCCGTCGCTTGTATCCCAAGTAGAAGAAATAAGGTTTTCTTTTTCTAATTTGCGTAGTGTTCTGTACACATTACCTTGGTCAACAGAAGAAAAGCCGATATCCATTAGCATTTGAATAAGTTTGTAACCATGAAGACTCCAGTCTTTAAGACAGAGAAGTAAGAAGGGAACTAAGAAGTTTTTTGGCATGGAGTTTGGTTGTTTTGCTTGGTTGTTCTCCAAACTTTCGCGTTGTTCTGGTTCATTATGTAGCATGATTGTGCATCACCTCATGAATCAGTTAGATGGAATTTTTTGCTTATAAGTGCAATTTACACCTATCTGTTTTTAAAGTCAATACATTTGTTAGAAAATAGAAAAAAATAAAATATAGACTTGAAGTTTTATTCGGAATATTAGAAAATAATGGATAGGTTGAATTGTTTCAAAAACGAAAAAGGGAGTGTAGGTAAAGTGATTGATCAAAAATTCGATCCACTACAAGCATGGAAAAATGCTTATGAACAAACCGAAACATTTTGGGGAAAAGCGCTCAATGAAACAATTAAAACAGAAGAATATTCTGCTTGGATGGGCAGCGTTCTAGATTTGAATTTGTTTTATCAAAAAGCATTAAATGATACGACAAAAAATTATTTAGAGCAGGTGAATGTGCCTACGAAAGAGGATATCGCTAGAGTGGCTACGCTTGTTATTAACTTAGAAAATAAAGTGGATAACATTGAGGAGTTTCTAGAAGATAAGGTAGAGTCAGTAGGACAAGCTCCTACATTAAAGCGTGATGTTACGAAAGTAAAACAAGATATTCGCACATTAGAAACGAAAGTTGATCAAATTTTAGAATTGCTAGAAAAGCAAAATGCAGTACTAGCAAAACTACAAGAACCTGTAAAAGAAGAAGTAAAACCTACGAATAAGCCAGAAAATAAAAAGTGATAATAGCGCTTGTTTATAACATATGAAAGAGAAAGGGAGAATCTCTTTTCTATGTATAAACAGCGAAACATAATTATATAGGGACTCCATAGTATGAGTACCAAAATGATTCATAATAGTCGTTCACAAATTCATTTAAGGGGGAAAAGAAATGGTTCAATTAAATGGAAAAGTAGCAATCGTAACAGGTGGAGCAAAAGGGATTGGAAAAGCGATCACAGTAGCGTTAGCACAAGAGGGCGCAAAAGTTGTTATTAACTATAACAGCAGTAAAGAAGCAGCTGAAAACTTAGTAAATGAACTAGGAAAAGAAGGACATGACGTTTATGCAGTTCAAGCAGATGTTTCTAAAGTAGAAGACGCAAACCGACTTGTAGAAGAAGCAGTGAATCATTTTGGTAAAGTTGATATTCTTGTTAATAATGCTGGTATTACAAGAGATCGTACATTCAAAAAGTTAAATCGTGAAGATTGGGAACGCGTAATTGACGTGAACTTAAGCAGTGTGTTTAATACGACAAGCGCGGTACTTCCATACATAACGGAAGCAGAAGAAGGTAGAATTATTAGCATTTCTTCTATTATTGGTCAAGCGGGTGGATTTGGACAAACAAACTACTCAGCAGCAAAAGCAGGTATGCTAGGATTTACAAAATCATTAGCATTAGAGCTTGCAAAAACAAATGTAACTGTAAACGCTATTTGCCCAGGGTTTATTGATACTGAAATGGTAGCAGAAGTACCAGAAGAAGTACGCCAAAAAATCGTTGCGAAAATCCCGAAAAAACGTTTTGGTCAAGCTGATGAAATTGCAAAAGGTGTAGTATACCTATGCCGTGACGGTGCTTATATCACAGGTCAGCAATTAAACATTAACGGCGGATTATATATGTAATGAAGTAAGAAAAAAGTGCATATCCATAGCAGGAATGCACTTCTTTTTTTAGAAGGAAATTGACCAAAAAGGAGATAGAAAAATGACTACATTCGCAACAGAATGGGAAAAGCAATTAGAGCTATACCCAGAAGAGTACCGAAAAGCATATCGCCGAGTGAAAAGGGCGAGTGAAATTTTATTACGTGAACCAGAGCCACAAGTAGGATTAACGCCGAAAGAGGTTATTTGGACGAAGAATAAGACGAAGCTTTATCGCTACATTCCAAAACAAGAAAAAACACAAAGAGTCCCAATTCTATTAATATATGCTCTTATTAATAAACCATATATTATGGATTTAACTCCTGGAAATAGTTTAGTGGAATATTTAGTGGACCGTGGTTTTGATGTGTATATGCTTGATTGGGGCACATTTGGTTTAGAAGATAGTCATTTGAAATTTGATGATTTTGTGTTTGATTATATTGCAAAAGCAGTGAAAAAAGTAATGCGAACTGCAAAATCGGACGAGATTTCTTTACTTGGTTATTGCATGGGGGGAACGCTAACTTCTATTTATGCGGCACTTCATCCGCACATGCCAATTCGTAACCTAATCTTTATGACAAGTCCTTTTGATTTCTCTGAAACAGGATTATATGGTCCTTTATTAGATGAGAAATACTTCAATCTAGATAAAGCGGTTGATACATTTGGAAATATTCCGCCAGAAATGATTGATTTCGGAAACAAAATGTTAAAACCAATTACGAACTTTGTTGGTCCATATGTTGCTTTAGTAGATCGTTCAGAGAATGAGCGCTTCGTTGAAAGCTGGAGGTTAGTTCAAAAGTGGGTTGGAGATGGCATTCCGTTCCCAGGTGAATCATACAGACAGTGGATTCGTGATTTTTATCAAAATAATAAATTGGTTAAGGGTGAACTCGTTATTCGCGGACAAAAGGTAGACCTTGCAAATATTAAGGCGAATGTCTTAAATATTTCAGGGAAACGTGATCATATCGCCCTGCCGTGCCAAGTAGAAGCGTTGCTAGATCATATTTCTAGCACAGATAAACAATATGTATGTTTACCAACGGGACATATGTCGATTGTTTACGGTGGAACAGCGGTAAAACAAACGTATCCGACGATTGGAGACTGGCTTGACGAGCGCTCTAAGTAAAAATAAAAAAATCCAACTAGCATATGTTAGTTGGATTTTTTTATGTAAAATAACAAAACATAGAAAGGAGAAATTTATATTTTAGGAGTATAATTATGAAGCTTATGATTGGTAAGTTGTTTTGGGATACAGGAGCTTCTATGCCTTGTTATCCATCGTTAGAAAATGATATGATATGTGATGTGCTTGTAGTTGGAAGTGGCGAAGCGGGTGCTCAAATAGCGTATTCGTTAGCGAAAATGGGAATGTGCGTTACACTTATTGAAAAAAATATGATTTCATGTGGCAGCACAGCTGCTAATACAGGGTTATTACAATTTCTTCATGATAAATCGTTAACCTCACTTATCCATACATTTGGGGAAGAAAAAGGGGTGCGAGCATATAAGCTTTGTTACGAAGCGTTACGAACAATGGAGAAAGTTGTACCGACTCTCGATATCGATCCCCAGTTTATTCCGCGAAACAGTTTATATTATGCAAGTAAAAGTGAAGATGTCTCATTTTTACAAGAGGAATACAAAACGTTACAGAATTATGGGTTTCCAGTTGAGTATTTTACAGCATCTGATATTAAGGAACGGTATCCTTTTACAAGACAAGCGGCATTATATACACATGGTGATGCTGAGGTAAATCCGTATTTATTAGCGCATAGCCTTTTGCATAAAGCAAATCAAATGGGTGCTACTATATATGAACATACAGAGGCCATACATATAAAAAAACGTCAAAATGATTTAATTTGTTATACGAAAACAGGAAATCAAATTGTAGCAAAGAATATTATTATGGCGACTGGTTATGAAGCACTTTTTGGAAAGAAAGAAAAAAATGCAATAGTAGAAACTTCTTATGCAATTGTAACAAATGAAATAGATCAGTTTGAAGGTTGGTATGAGCGATCATTAATTTGGGAAACAGCACGGCCGTATTTATATTTTCGAACGTATAAAAATCGTATTATTGTAGGCGGATTAGATGAAGCAATGCAAATTCAAACAATCGGTGATACGAAATTATTGCATAAGCGTGATGTCCTTATTAACATTATAAAAGAGATGTTCCCGCAGTATAAAGATATACAGGCGGAGTATTATTGGGCGGCAGCATTTGGCGGTAGTCATGATGGTCTCCCTATTTTAAAAGAAGATAATAAGATACATAATTTATTTTATGCATTGCCATATGGAGGTAATGGAACTGTGTATGGAATGGTATTTGCTAAAATTTTTGAGCAGTTATTTACAAATAAAGAAAGTGAAGATTTTTCTTTATTTAATCGATAGAAAAAAGGTAGCGAAGTGATGGAATGAGAGATATAAAAAAGTTTTTACAAAAATTACGCCCTGTACAACTCATTGTTCTGTTTTATTTATTAGCGGTAGTTGTATCGGTGATATTGCTTAGTTTACCGTTTGTTACGAAGCCTGGTGTCAAATGGACATTTATAGATGCACTTTTTACATCGGTTAGTGCGGTAAGTGTTACGGGCCTGTCTGTTGTTACGATTTCAGATACATTTACTACGGCAGGAATTATTATTTTAGCCCTTATTTTACAATTGGGCGGCTTAGGAATTATGGCGTTAGGTACATTCGTTTGGATTATAACAGGAAAAAAGATTGGTTTGCAGAGAAGAAGACTCATTATGGCAGACCATAATCAAGGGAATTTATCAGGTCTTGTAGAATTGATGCGTTCTATTTTAATTGTAATTATTTCAATAGAGCTTATTGGAGCGATATTATTAGGTACAAGATTCTTACTTTACTTTCCAACTTGGCAAGAAGCTTATTTTCACGGTTTTTTTGCAGCTGTTAGTGCAACTACGAACGGCGGATTTGATTTAACAGGACAATCGCTAATTCCGTATAAAAAAGATTACATTGTTCAAATGATTCATATGTTACTTATTATTTTAGGAGCAATCGGCTTCCCTGTATTAATGGAAGTGAAACAATTCCTTAGTAAAAGGAGACAGCAACTATTTCGTTTTTCGCTATTTACAAAATTGACGACAACAACATTTTTTGCGCTCGTGGTCGTTGGAACGATTATGATTTTTTTACTAGAACGAAATCATTTTTTAGCAGGAAAGTCATGGCATGAAACAGTTTTCTATACACTATTCCAATCTGTGACGACGCGAAGCGGGGGACTTGCTACAATGGATATACTTGAATTGTCACAACCGACGCTTTTATTTATGAGTATATTAATGTTTATAGGAGCATCTCCAAGTTCGGTTGGGGGCGGGATACGTACAACGACATTTGCTGTTAGTATATTGTCACTATACACTTTTGCAAGAGGCGGGAGAACGGTTAGAGTCTTCAAACGTCAGCTACATGAAGAGGACGTGCTGAAAGCATCTGTCGTTATGACAATGGGGATTTTATTATGTGCCACAGCACTATTTATTTTATCTATTACGGAAAATGTACCGCTTATGAGTTTAATTGTTGAAGTCTGTTCTGCTTTCGGGACGACAGGACTATCGACAGGTATTACGCCAGATTTAACAACTGTTGGTAAACTTGTACTCATTGTACTTATGTTTATCGGGCGTGTCGGTATTTTAACATTTATACTAGCTAGTGGCGGAAGAGAACAGCCACCTCGCTATAAATATCCGAAAGAGAGAATTATTATTGGATAGTATGAAACCATTCTACCTAACATAGGTAGAATGGTTTTTTAGTCATTAATGCCAAATTGCGGATGCATAAAAGTATCCTTCTTATTATCTCCTTCTTTTTTTAGTAACTCTTGATTTTCTTCTGAAATCCAACCAATATCATTTGTAGGATGGATCCATTCTTCTCCAGCCATAATGGCAGGATCTACATCATCACTCCAATTGTGAAGTGGACTGTTCTCGGAATCATATTTACTGTCTCCGATTACGACGTCATATTGATTTATGAAAGGTTGTTGCATCTTCTTTCCTGTTCCTTTAAAAGATGGGAAATTCATTTGATGCGGGAGCGTTTCGTCTAAAATTGGTGATTGAATCTTTTCTTTTTTCTTCAAAATCATCGCTCCTTTTTATAATGATTTCTTCATACGTAGTATTTCCATCGAACGCCTCTTATGTACTTGTTAACACTTGCCAGTAATAATTATTTTAAGTTGTTTCAAACTAGAGTAGAAAGTAATTTCTTGAGAGCAGGTGAATGTATTGGTAAAAAGAAAAGTGAAACAAAATGCGGCAATCAACAATAATAAAACTCCGAAAGAAAGCTTACCAGATGCAGAATTTGCATTAGAGTATGAAGGAGAAAATAACGCGAAGTATGCAAATCGTAATTCAAAAAAAGGTAAACAAAAGTGAGGCGTTTTTTACAAACGCCTCATTTTTTTGTGGGATTATAAAGGTTTTTTTAATTATTTGTAAATTTAGTGTTCATTATTAGCAGAAAAATGCGAAAAAACATAGAAGTAGCAACGTATTACACAAAAACAAACAACAAACAAAAGATTAATGTTGGTTTAATACTGCTTTTACACTAGTTGTTTATATTTGAGTTGTACATAAGATTTGTAAAAGGAGAGAGAGACAGTGAAAAAAACAATCTTTAAAGCTGTAGCAACTGGAATGGTATTTTCGTTATTAATGGGGTGTGGTGCAAAGAAAGAAGAAAGTACTGGGGCAAAAGTAAAAGATGATAAATTATCTGGATCATTAACTGTTTACACAGCAATTGAAGAAGAACTTGTACCAATTTATCTTGATTCTTTTAAAAAGAAATATCCAGATGTGAAGCTGAATATTGTTCGTGATTCAACTGGAGTTATTACAGCAAAATTGCTAGCTGAAGGAAAAAATACACAAGCAGATGTTGTATGGGGAACTGCAGCTTCAAGTCTATTAGCTTTAGATAAAAAAGATATGTTAAAAGGATACTCTCCAAAAGGAGCGGATCGCGTTTTACCGCAATTTAAAGATGATAAACAACCAGAAAAATGGGTAGGAAATACTGCATTTATGACGGGGATTGCTATAAATAAAGAAGAATTAAAGAAGAAAAATTTACCGATGCCAGAATCATACGAAGACTTAACGAAACCAGAGTATAAAGGAACGCTTGTTATGCCGCATCCAGCATCTTCTGGAACAGGATTTTTAACAGTTTCTGCATGGTTACAAATTATGGGTGAAGATAAAGGCTGGGATTACATGAAGAAACTTCATGATAATATGGCAACTTATACTCATTCAGGTTCAAAACCAGCGAAATTAGCGGGGGCGGGTGAATATCCAGTTGGTGTATCGATGGTTTATAGTGCTTTGAAAGAGAAACAAAAAGGTGCACCAGTTGAAGTTGTATTG
This sequence comes from Bacillus cereus group sp. Bc031, assembly GCF_027716265.1. Lineage (NCBI taxonomy): Bacteria > Bacillati > Bacillota > Bacilli > Caryophanales > Bacillaceae > Bacillus > Bacillus cereus group sp. Bc031. The sequence goes on along the minus strand of NZ_JAQFUL010000002.1, from coordinate 77,982 downwards.
CCAAAAGAAGGATTAGGTTGGGAAGTAGAAGCGAACGCACTTATTAAAAAAGATAATGCAAAAAATGAAAAATTAGCGCAAGCATTTTTAGATTGGGCAATTACTGATGATGTAATGAAGTTATACTTCGAGAAAAATGGATTTGCGACAATTAAAAATGATTATAAACTTCCAGACGGATTCCCTAAAGATGTGACGGAAAAATTATACAAAAAGAATGACTTTAAGTGGGCAGCAGAAAATCGTGACAAAATTTTAGAAAAATGGGAAAAAGAGTTTGGCCAAAAAGCAGAACCGAAAAAGTAAGTGAGTGGGAGAGAGAAAAAATGAGCGAATATTTATCAATTCAACACATTCAAAAACAGTTTGATGCATTTACAGCGTTAAAAGATATTTCTTTTACTGTGAAAAAAAATGAGTTTGTATGTTTATTAGGCCCAAGTGGCTGTGGGAAAACAACATTGCTTCGAATTTTAGCAGGGCTAGAAGAGGCGACAACAGGTAGTATAGCTGTGAATGGAAAAGATATTACAGCATTACCTCCTGGAAAGAGAAATTTCGGAATGGTGTTTCAATCATATGCATTATTTCCGAATTTAACAGCACTTGAAAACATTGAATACGGCTTAAAGACGAAAAAGTATGGAAAAGCAGAAGTAAAAGAGAAGGCGCTATCGGCGTTAGAACTAGTTGATTTACTGAATGTAAAAGATAAATATCCTGCTCAAATGTCTGGTGGACAACAGCAGCGAGTAGCACTTGCACGTGCGCTCGCTCTGTCTCCGGATATTTTGTTACTCGATGAGCCGTTATCTGCTTTAGATGCAAAAGTACGTGAAAAGTTACGTAGAGAAATGCGTGATTTGCAAGAAAAAGTAGGAGTAACAACTATTATGGTCACGCATGATCAAGAAGAGGCATTAACGATGGCTGATAAAATTGTTGTAATGAATCATGCGGAAATTATGCAGATTGGAACACCAGAGGAGATTTATCAAAGACCAGCCAATCCGTTTGTAGCAGATTTTATTGGTTCTATTAATTTCTTTTCGAAAAATAATGAAGAACATGCAATTCGTCCTGAACATGTAACGATTGTACAAAATGATGGTATTAAAACGGTTGTGGAAAGTATGGAATTTCGTGGATCTGTATACCGGACAGAAGTGCGAGTTATAGATGAAAAAACACATCTATATAATGAGAAAATCGTTGTAGATATATTGGCATCAGAAGTAGAAAAAACAGCTATTAGGAAAGGAAATCCGATTCAAATCTCTTTCTCAGAAAATCATATGTTGTCATATGGAAAGAAGGTTGTTGTATAGATGGAGATGTTAGAAGACTTAAAGGTAGAAAGTACGAAAAAAAAGATTAAGAGACGTATCGGTAAAGAAGAGTGGATACAAAGACTATTAATTATTGGTATGATTCTTGCTTTTTTGATTATGCTAGTATTGCCGCTATTACAATTGTTTACACAAGCTTTTTATGATAAAGATGGAGCTTTCATTGGTGTTGCGAATTTCAGTAAATATTTCACAACACCGACATTAGTTCAATCATTACAAAATACGGTATGGGTTTCGGGCGTGACAACAACTATTGCAGTAACACTTGCTTTTGCTTACGCCTATGCGATTGCTCGCACGAATGTGTTTGGGAAGCGTGTATTTCAATATGTCGCGTTGTTACCGCTATTCGCACCAACGATGATGCACGGTATTGCACTGACATATTTATTTGGTAATCAAGGATTAGTAACGAAAGGGATGTTTGGCTTGTTTGAAGGGATACAAATCCCTTTATATGGACCAGTAGGAATTGTAATGGCTGAAGTCATGTATACATTTCCGCAAGCCTTTCTTATATTGCTAATTGCTTTCCAAGGCTCTGATTATCGTTTATATGAAGCTTCTAATATGTTAGGAGCGAGTAAAACAAAGCAATTTCTAACTGTTACTTTACCTAGTGTAAAGTACGGATTAATTAGTGCGATGTTCGTTGTGTTTACACTTAGTTTTACTGATTTTGGCGCACCAAAAATTGTTGGTGGGCAATATAATGTACTTGCTACTGATGTATACAAACAAGTAATTGGGCAACAAAATATGCCGATGGGTGCAACTGTCGGAATGATTTTATTAATCCCGGCTATATTTGCGTTTGCAGTTGATCGTATTACGCAAAGAAAGCAGGCAAATTTCTTATCTTCAAAAGCGGTGCCATATAGAATAACTGCTAATAAGAAAAGAGATGTAGTCTCATTCATATATTGTAGTGTGATTACACTTATGATTATTCTTTTATTTGTGGCAGTTGGTATTGCGGCAAGTGTGAAAGTATGGCCATATAATATGAGTTTTACATTTGAGCATTTTAATTTTTCGAGTTTAACAGGTGATGGACTTGAAGCATTTAAAAATAGTGTAATTGTCTCAGCAGTTACAGCAGTTATTGGGGCAATTTTAACATTTATGTTCGCATATGCGATTGAAAAAATAGATCAGCTAAAGTTTTTCCGAAAAACAGGCTACTTTTTCTCAATCGTACCTTTAGCAATCCCAGGTCTAGTACTTGGATTGGGATACGTCTTTTTCTTTAGTCAACCAACGATTCAAATACTTGGACTTTCAGTAACGAATCCGTTTCATTCTTTATATGGAACAATCGCTGTGTTAGTACTAGTAAACATCATTCATTTTTATTCGGTAACATTCGTTACCGCAACGACTGCTTTAAAGAAATTGGACCGAGAGTTTGAGCTTGTTTCGCAGTCGATGGGTATTCCGTTTTATAAAACATTCTTTAGAGTAACAGTACCAATGTGTTTACCAGCAATTTTAGAAATGGTGATGTACTATTTCGTAAATTCGATGGTAACTGTGTCAGCGGTTGTATTTCTATACGCAGCTGATTTTAAACTAGCTGCCGTATCAATCGTAAATATGGATGATGCAGGAAATGTAGCGCCAGCAGCTGCAATGAGTGTACTTATTGTTGTTACAAATATTGTAGTAAGAGTTGTATATGAATGGGGAACGAAAGCACTTCGTAACCGAACGTCACAATGGCAAAAAAGATAAGTGAGAAGGGTGATGGATTGAATGAAAATAGAAGCAGTTATTTTTGATTGGGCAGGTACGACAGTTGATTACGGATGTTTTGCACCACTGGAAGTATTCATAAAATTTTTTCGTAAACGTGGTGTTAAAATTACAGATGAAGAAGCCCGTAAACCGATGGGATTATTAAAGATCGATCATGTAAGGGCACTAACAGAAATGCCTCGTATTGCGAATGAGTGGGAGCGTGTTTTCGGACATTTACCAACAGAAGCAGACATTCACGAGATGTATGAAGAGTTTGAAGAAATACTCTTTACTATTTTGCCACACTATGCCACGCCAATTGATGGGGTGAAAGAAGTGGTTGCTTTATTACGTAAAAGAGGCCTTAAAATTGGCTCAACAACTGGTTATACGAGAGAAATGATGGACATCGTTGCAAAAGAAGCAGAAATACAAGGATATAAACCTGATGTTCTTGTGACGCCAGATGATGTTTCAGCAGGCCGTCCGTACCCTTGGATGTGTTATAAAAATGCGATGGAACTTGGTGTGTATCCGATGAATCATATGATAAAAGTCGGGGACACAGTGTCAGATATGAAAGAGGGCAGAAATGCTGGTATGTGGACTGTGGGTGTAATTCTCGGTAGTAGTGAGCTCGGCTTAAGCGAGTGGGCAGCTGAAACTATGGATCCGGTAGAACTTCGTGAAAAAATGGAAGTAGTTCGAAAGCGTTTCGTTGAAAACGGGGCTCATTTTACAATTGAAACGATGCAGGGACTCGAAAACGTAATTGAACAAATCGAGAAACAAGAATTTATTATTTCATAAAAGGGGAATAGGATCATGACTGAAAATCACTACTTATTATTAACGCCAGGACCATTAACGACAACAAAAACAGTAAAAGAAGTTATGCTATACGATTGGTGTACGTGGGATGTTGAATATAACATGATGGTGCAACAGGTAAGAGCTAAACTTGTATCGTTAGCAACGAAGGAAGAAGAGAGATATACAACAGTATTAATGCAAGGAAGCGGTACGTTTTCAGTTGAAGCAGTAATCGGTTCTCTCATTCCAAAAAACGGAAAGCTGCTTGTTTGTACAAATGGTGCGTATGGTAAGCGAATTGTACAAATGGCAGAGATGTTACATATAGATGTGGTGGTCAGTCAAACAGAAGAGTGGGAGCCTACTAATATTGTAGAAGTAGAAAAGATATTACAACAAGATAAAGAGATTACACATATTGCAGTTGTTCATTGTGAAACAACAACAGGTATTATCAATCCAATTGTAGATGTATGTAAATTAGGGAAGCAATACGGAAAAGTAACACTAGTTGATGCATTGAGTAGTTTTGGTGGTATTGAAATAGATATCGCTGAGTTGCAAATTGACTTTCTAATTAGTAGTGCGAATAAATGTATTCAAGGGGTTCCAGGGTTCGGATTTGTTATTGCAAAGCGCGATGAATTGTTGAAATGTAAAGGGCAGGCACGTTCATTATCTTTAGATTTATACGATCAATGGGAAACGATGGAAAATCAAAATGGAAAATGGCGTTTTACATCACCTACACATGTTGTACACGCTTTTTATCAAGCACTACTTGAATTAGAAGAAGAGGGCGGAGTAAAAGCACGTTACAATCGATATGATAACAATCAAAAACTATTAGTGAATCGAATGAGAGAAATCGGATTTAAGCCACTAGTAGATGAAAAATATCAATCGCCTATTATTACATCTTTCATTTATCCAGAAGAATGGTTTGATTTTGATCAATTATACAATGAATTAAAGCGTGATGGATTTGTTATATATCCAGGTAAAATTTCAAAAGTAGATACATTCCGCATTGGAAATATCGGTGATGTACATGAGGCAGATATTCATCGCTTAGTTGATAGTATCGCTAAAGGAGTTGTTATAGGTTGAAAGTATTTTGCTTAGGTGGAGCAGGTAAAATTTGTCGTGAAGCAATTTTAGATTTAGTGCAATTTTCATCTTTTGAGACGATTACAGTAGCAGATTTTAACGAAGAAGAGGGGCTTAAAGTAGTAGAATGGCTCAACGATCCTCGCGTTGATTTTGTGAAAGTAGATGTAACGAATCATGAGGATACGGTTGTAAAAATGAAGGGCTATGACATTGTAATGGATGGTACAACAATTAAGTTAAATGGATTATCTACTCGATGTATTGCAGAAGCAGGTTGTCACGGTGTAAATTTAAATGGATTTGGTGAAGAAAATGATTCGCATTCTATATTTGTTCAAAACGGAAAAACATGTTTACCTGGGTTTGGTATGACGCCAGGTGTAACGCAAATGATGGCGATGCATGCAGCAAATCAGTTACATACTGTAGAGTCAGTTCGTGTAAGTCATGGTTCGTATCGTCCTATTGCTTTTTCTGCATCCATTACAGAAACAACGACATATGAATATGATCCACATTTGCCATCGCGTACAGTGTATGAAGATGGTGAGTTTAAGCAAGTGCCTCCGTTTGCGCGTCCAAGAGAAATTGAATTACCGGCGCCTTATGGTAAGACAACGCAATATATCATACCGCATTCTGAAACGATTACGTTAGCAAAAGCATTAGAAAATAAAGGCGTTAAACTAATAGAGACGAGAGGAACTTGGCCAAAGCAAAATATGCAGCTCGTACGTGCATTGTATGATTACGGTATATTGCGTAATGATCCAGTTGAAATAAATGGAAAAGAAATCGGCATAATGGATTGTATTGCGAAGTATTTATTGCAATCGAAAGAAGGACAAGAAACAGAGATTTACGGTTATGCACTTCATGTAGAAGTAATAGGTATGAAAAATAATGAGAAACAAAGACGTGTATTATATCATACACACCCGTTATCTGATGGATCTGTTGTAGGATGGGAAAAATTAAGAGCTTATACGAGAAACGTCGGTATTCCATTTGGGATTGCTACAGAGCTAATCGCAAATGGGAATGTAAATAAAGTTGGTGTTGTGACACCCGAGGAAGCTTTTGCCAAACCACAAATTATTTTTGATGAACTAAAAAAGCGTGGTATTCATATTCACGAGGAAGTTTTCGTTGAAAAGGAAAGTTATAACTTTGTATAAGTAAGGCAGTGTATGAGGTAGAAATCAATGGGGTGAGGTTATGTCTGTAGTAGGTGAAGAAAGAAAGCGAACCATTCTTGAGAAGGTAGAGTTTAAAGGGAAGGTAAAAGTTTCAGAATTAGCGAGAGAGTTTGCTGTATCAACAGAGACGATTCGTCGTTATTTAGAAGAATTGGATCGTGAAAAGAAGTTGAAGAAAGTGTATGGTGGAGCCGTCCAACTTCCGGGAGCTGGAATAGAGGCACCAATGTTAGAACGAGAGATGCTACATATAGAAGAGAAGAAGCGAATTGGGTATAAAGCAGCAACATTTGTAGAAGATGGAGATGTGATTGCGATTGATGACGGAAGTACACCACTTCAAATGGTACCATATCTTGTACATCGCAAAAATTTAACGATTGTAACAAGTTCATTTCCAGTAGCGACACAATTAATTTCTTCTATTAATAAAAAGATGTTTCACGGTGAAGTTTTATTTATTGGTGGAAAAGTATCTCCAAAACATTCACGCGTATCAGGATCTATTTCGCAGCAAGTTATCCAGCAATTTCATTTTCATAAAGCATTTGTTTCGATTGATGGATTATTACCTGGTTTTGGAGTTTCTAGTTTTGAATTAGAAAAGGCGAAACTGTCAGAAGCGATGATGAAATTAGCAGAGAAAACATATATTTTATGTGATCATACAAAGGTAGGCGTAAAAGGAAATTACCGAATAGCAGCGTTTTCGCGCATTCAACATGTAATTTGTGATAAGAAAATGCCCTATAGTTTTGAAGAGGAAGTTAAAAGGCATAATATTCAATGGACAATTTGTTAAATACGTAGAACTCCCACCTGATTGTGAGGTGGGAGTTTTACTGCCTGCAAATAGCGGGATAAAAGATTTGTATTTATGCAAAAAAAGTGGACACATTTTTCCATCTCTTTCATATAATTTACCAATACAAAAAAAGTTGGTCGAAGGAAAGAAGGGGAAGTATGTCAGAACGGATATATAATAAACTTGTATTGTATGCAAATATTTTGCAAAAAATTGGTGTCATCAATGAGAAGGAGAAAAATGAAATTCTTCATACGATAGGTAAAAAAGCTCTTTGAATAAAGGGCTTTTTTATTTTTTGCCTTTAAAAATATAAATTTAATGTAATATTCTCGTTGACATCGATAATGATATTCATTATCATTTATTTATGAGTAATTGATAATGTTTATCAATTATAAAGATTATATATGATAGGGGATATTATTTTGAAAAAAAATTATATGAAGGCGCTAGTAGTAGCGACAACATTAGCAATTCCATTTGCTGCATACTCTACTCCAGCGTTAGCAGCAATAAAAATTGAAGCAAACCAATCGGTAGCGGCAGCTAGTGAACGTACATACGATACTGAGATTAAAATATATAAGGATCAAAAAGACGAGCCATCTATGGTTTCTCAATATATAAAAGGTCCTAAAGTAACGATTGCGGATGGGAAAAAAATTGTAACTGTAACAATGCAAGATAGCGATTATTTTCAATACCTTAGAATAGAGGATAAAAACCAACCTGGCGTATTTCATGATGTGAAAGTTTTGTCAGAAGATAAGAGGAAGAATGGAACGAAAGTAGTTCAATTTGAAATTGGCGAGTTTGAGAAGAAGCACAATATGCAAATGCATATACTTATTCCGGCTATTGGATATGATCACAAATATCAAGTTCAATTTGAAATTAAAGATCCAACTGTAGGTGACAAAGAAACAGAGAAACGAGATGATAACTCTAATTCAGGCAATATGGAGACGGATCATCCAGTTGATAATCAAAATATGATAACAGATAATAAATTAAGAGAGCTTGTTAATAAAAAGGTATTTAATAGAAAAGATTTAAATACACCAATCACGAAAGAAGAGTTATTACAAGTAAAGGACTTGTTTTTAAATACGAATGAGATACTGGATTATAGTGCATTAAAATATATGCCAAATTTAAAATCTTTAACAGTTGCGAATGCGAAGATAAAAGATCCATCATTCTTTACGAGCTTAAAACAATTGAAACATTTAGCTTTACGTGGTAATGAATTTTCAGATGTAACACCACTTGTTAAGATGGATAATTTAGATTCTCTTGATTTAAGTAATAATAAAATTACGAACGTTGCACCACTAATTGAAATGAAAAATGTAAAAAGTTTATATTTATCAGGTAACCAAATAGAAGATGTAACAGCATTAGCGAAAATGGAACAACTAGATTACTTGAATTTAGCAAATAATAAAATTACGAATGTTGCACCATTAAGCGCGTTGAAAAATGTAACATATTTAACTTTAGCAGGTAATCAAATTGAAGATATTAAACCGTTATATTCATTACCTTTAAAAGACTTAGTATTAACACGTAATAAAGTAAAAGATTTATCCGGTATTGAGCAAATGAAGCAATTAGAAGAATTGTGGATCGGGAAAAATGAAATAAAAGATGTTACTCCTCTAAGTAAGATGACCCAGTTAAAACAATTACACTTACCTAACAATGAGTTAAAGGATATTACTCCATTATCAAGTCTAGTAAACTTACAAAAGCTTGATTTAGAAGCGAATTATATTTCAGACTTAACACCAGCTAGCAATTTGAAAAAGTTAGTATTCTTAAGTTTTGTTGCAAATGAAATTCGTGATGTTCGACCAGTTATAGAACTAAGTAAAACAGCCTATATCAATGTTCAAAATCAAAAAGTATTTTTAGAGGAAACAGAAGTAAATAAAGAAGTAAAAGTACCTATATACGAGAAAGATGGTAAAATCTCTACAAAAGTTCGTTTAAAGAGCGAAGGTGGTACGTATAGTAATGATGCAGTTAAGTGGAGTACACCGGGTGAGAAAGTATATGAATTTGGTGTAAAAGATCCATTTGCGGATACAGGAATCTTCTTCACAGGATCTGTGATTCAAAATGTGGTAGAAAGTAAAGAAGATAACACTTCTAAAGAAGACAATAATTCTAAAGAAGATGAAAAAGTAGGAGTAGTAGAATTTAAAGATGTACCAAAAGGACATTGGTCAGAGGAAGCAATTCATTATTTAGCGAAAGAAAATATTTTTAAGGGATATGGAAATGGACAATTTGGATTTGGGGATCGTATTACTCGTGGACAAGTTGCGTCTTTAGTACAAAGGTATTTGAAATTAGAACATAAAGTAGAGCAGAAAGAGAGATTTACAGATACGAAGGGACATATGTTTGAGCAAGATATTGCTACAGTTGCGCAAGCTGGAATTATGCAAGGAGATGGTACTGGGGAGTTTCGTCCAGGTGGAGTATTAACTCGATACGAAATGTCTGTAGTATTATATAAAGTATTTCAGCTAAAAGAAGATGAAAATAATAAAGTGAACTTTAATGATGTACCAACTGGTCATTGGGCAGAAGAATATGTGAAAGCGTTAGCGGACAATAACATATCAAAAGGTGATGGAAAAGGAAACTTTTTAGGTGATGATTTTGTAACACGTGAACAATATGCACAGTTCTTATATAACGCAATGACGAAATAAAAGATGAGAAAATACGTTATTCTTTGATTGAAAAAGAATAACGTATTTTTTATGTATAAAATGAAATAGTCAATATACATGAGTATAGACATATGAATAGCCCTTTTTAAAGAAGAGACGTGAAACTATATTGACAAAAAGGCGTTCTCATGTGATAATTCAATTAAATTTTTAGAATAATCAAAAAAATACTCCTTTTACATAGAAAGGATTCGAACATTATATGAATATTACGCCGGGGGTGACGAAATGTTATTTTTTCTAAAGAAATGGAATGAATTAAAAGATGTGAAATCTGAACTAGCACTTCGTGATTGGTTTTATGGTACAAAAATTAGCTTATCACTTTGTACGTCAAAAGAGCCGTTAACTTTTTTAGTAAACGTTGAAGGAAGAGATAAAGGGTTATTTTCAGAAGAAGATTTTATTGTTGTAAACTGTATGTGTGAACCAGTATTTGAAAATGAAGAAAAACCAGCTGCGGAATCATTTATGCATGCAGATATTTATAAAAAAAGTAGTGCAGAATGTATTTTACAAGTACAGACTGTAGATAGTCATTTAATATCAGAGTTGTATGGAGAAAAAGGGGAAGTAACATTCGATAAACGTAGCGTGGAACGTGTTTTTGGAAAAGAAGGTATAACAGAAATGACAATTCCCATTGTAGAAGATGAGAAAAAATTCGCAGATTTATTAGAGAATAATGTGCCGAATTTTATTGAAGGTGGAGGAGTAGTTCTCGTTCATAATTATGGCATGATTGTGTGGGGAAAAACTCCAGAATACGCGAAAAAATGGTTGGAGGGTATAGAATATTTAATGAACTACCATGTAAAATTGTTAATGATAAAAGGTGCAAAGAGCTCTGTTATATGAAATGTTTGTGATGTCGTTACAAGTCAATGAGTAAATGAAAGCGTTTTAAAAATAATTTTACTCATAAAATATAGGTCTCCTTATTATATATAGATTACATGTTGACATGTAAGGAGGAACATATTTTGCGAGTTAAATATCATTTTCTGCCAAAACAGCAAGTAACATTTTGCAAAATGAACGATTCAGGTAAGAAGGCTCTGCAAATTATGAATGAAACGGGATTTCGAGCAATCCCTGTATTAGCAGAAGATGAAAAGAAATTCATGGGGATTATTTATAAAGTGGATCTTTTAGAAAAGAAGTGTAATGGTGGATTAGAGGAATTAAGTACGGAACATATGCTGGAAGATTCCACTGCATTTATTTTTGAAAAGGACTCTTTTTTCAGAGCATTTTATGTTATTCGTCGTTTGCCGTTTTTAGCTGTATTAAATGATTATAATGAATTTGTTGGCATCTTAACTCATTCCAATATATTTGATGTTATTGAGGATTCATTTGGTATGCGGACGGGTGGTTATATATTAACAATTGCAACACAAGATTGTAAGGGAACGATTAAAGAACTTGGGACATTGTTGAAAGCATTTCATATCGGTGGACTATTTACGCTAGATAACGGCGATCAATATATTCGCCGCGTTATTGTCAATATAACAGATGAGTTAAATGAAAAAAGATTAAAGCAATTAATCGAAAAAATAGAGAAAAAAGGATTCAGGGTGAGTCATGTAGATTATATTTAAGATGAAAAGGAAAGGGAGCAATTTGCTATATGCAGATTGCTCTCTTTTTTAGTTTGAGTCATGAATCTTATTTTGAAACAGGAGGCGGAGATAATGCTAAATCGGATAAAAAAATAAAATCTGCATGTTCACGAATTTTAGGAATAGAGGTTTCTATAACACGTGATGTAATTTCACCTGGAGGCCCAACATGTCCGATAGCTACCATAATCGGTTTTTCTTGAAGTTTTTTAATGAGTAATTGGGCTTGTTTTGAAATATGTGCCGCTGTGTACACGTCATCAAAAAATAATTGATTTTCAATAATTGGTACTCCTAATTCTTTCCCGATTTTTGGGACGACACTCTTAGGATTTGTTTTGCTATCTAAATAAAATAAACCGTGTTTTTTACAAGCTGCGAGTATAAGTCGTACAATTCTTTCGTCTGCAGTCACCTTTGATCCCATATGATTATTCATCCCAATTGCATGTGGTACTTCTTGAATCGCTTGTTCGAGTCGATTATTTATTTCTTCGTCGCTTAAATCAGTTGTAATTGCTTTTGGTCCAAGCCATTCTTTTTTACCTTTAATCGGTTCCATTGGCATATGTATAATAACTTCGTGTCCTTTCTTATGAGCCGCTATCGCATCTTCCTTTGTGGAAGGAAGAAAAGGCATAACAGCAACAGTTAGTGGAATAGGAAGTGATAACATTTTATCAGTTCCTTTCATATTATTGCCGAAGTCATCAATGACAATAGCTACTTTATTTGTATGGGCCTTAGCCTCAATAGGAAACAAGAAGGCTGGTAAAAACATAGTCAAAATAAGCAATGCAATCGTATATTTGCGCATATAACTATTTCCTTTCTATATTATCAATCACCATTATGGTTTGCGTTTTTATATAAATTAAACAAAAAATGTCGAAGAAAAGTATATGGAAAATAGGGAATCCGCTATTTAATTGGTGTTTGTAAAAAAAGGAGATAAAAAAATTGTCTATTATTGCGAATGTATTTACAAAGATAGAATAATTTGTAATAATTCTCAAAGTGAGGGTAAAGATTTGTAAATTACAGGGAGAAAATGTTTAATTTTCTGATTCTTCAAATTCAAATATGATAAGCAGTTAAAAGTTCAATGGAGAAGTGAAGTAGAGAGCATGGAAGTATAATAAGGGGGATATGAATGTTTACTGCAAAAAGGAAGTACACATTAGAAAAGCTTTCACGTGATATTCATATGAAACGTGAAGAGATGATTCAATTAGGTTTAACGAGTGGGTTAAATAGTACGGAGACGATTCAAGTTAGTCAAGAATTGGACAAGCTTATTTTACAGTACCAGTGTTATAAAGAAAAACAAACACCAAAATGGTTATCAATTATAAAGGTACCTATTTTTCAAATTGGGTATGAAGGGAAATCAAGTAATTTTTGGCGAATGCTTGTGGCTGGTTTTATGAAATAAGTATAATTACCCTTTAGGGATAAGGATAATTATACTATGTGTAACGGAATTTCGATATGAACTGTCGTTCCTTCGTTTTCTATACTGTTAATAAAAATATGCCCGTTGTACATCTCTATAATTCGTTTACATATGACAAGTCCAAGACCTGTTCCAGTATCTTTATTAGTAAAGAACGGATGAAAGAGGTGTTTTTGAATATGTTTTGGAATCCCTTTTCCAGTATCTATAATTTGCAATTGTGCGTGTGTTTCATTGTTTGTTACGAAAATAGTTAGTGTATCGCCAAAAGTCATAGCTTCAATTGCATTTTTTGTAATGTTTAAAACCACTTGTTTCATATGGTCTTTCGAGCATCGGATATGAACAGGACGGTCTGGCAAATGTAAATGGAATACAATATTATGTAGATTCGCCTCAGATTGAATAATTAATGCTACCTCATTTAGAATGGTTCTCACATCATATGTTTGTTCAATGATTGCAGTTGGCTTTCCCAGAATAAGAAATTCACTTACAATTTCATTAATTCGTTCTATTTCTTGTTCGATGATGGAAAAATAGAACTGATCTTGTTCATCTTTATATTTCTCTTTTAATAGAGCGACGAGCCCTTTAATTCCGGTAAGTGGATTACGGATTTCGTGGGCGGTACTGGCTGCAAAAGTTCCAACTAATTCAATTTTTTGTAGTTCATTTTGTTGTCTTTCTAGTTTTGTTTGTCGTTTTAACAACATATATTGAGCGAGTAAAAATAAAATTGACATTAAAAATAAAGTAGCTATACATTCTACGGCAACCCACTGGTTTAAAGTTTTTTGATGAATAGGTAACGGAGAAACAGAGACCTTCCAATCTAATCTTTGGAGTGGAGTAGTAAGCATATTAGAATGTGCATCACTTGTTTCGTTATTATCATCGGTTAGAAAAACTACATCATACTTATCAGTTACTTCAAAATGGTATTGTGGCTTAATGGCATTTAAAGATGATGAAATGTAGTCAAAGCGTAAACTTGCTAACAATAAGCCTGAGAGCTCCTTCTGTTTATTAAAAATGGGGGAAGCAATCATAATAGCTTGATGGCCAAGAACACGATCTGTAATGACGGATGATACAGTTGTTTTCTTAGTTTGTAAGGCGTTTTGAATATATTTACGATCTGAGACATCAACAGGTGGTCGGTCACCTTCCGATGCGATTGTAATGATACCTTCTGGTGTAGCGTAATATAGACCAGAAAAACGTGCATCGTTTCCATCTGTATCATGTACAATTTCTTTCATCCCATTAATATTTCCAGTCTCGGTTCCTACGACCTTTGCGAGCATTTCTAGGGCAGAAATTGCTTCGCCAAGGTGGTGATCTAAATAGTCTCTATATAAAAAGAGAACCGTATGGGCAACTTGTTTATTTTCTTGTTTCATTTTATACGAATGATATGAATAAAATGTAGCACCAATCCCTGTTGTTGGTAGGATAACAAGCAATATATATAAAACTATGCTGTGGAATTTGAATTTCAAATTTGGTACTCCTTCTTTTTTATTATCATTATATATAAACTATGTTAAAATTGTCATGTTTTTATTCAAGAATCATTCATAATATATTTGGGGAGAGATAATGAATGAGTGAATACTCATTCGGGATTTATATGAAGTACTATTTTGTTCTTTTTATTATTGAGAATTTAAGTGAAGGGTTGAAAGTTGTATGACATCAAATAATGAACGAGAAGATATTTCTCAATCTTTAAAAGTATTTATTGCATTATCTCGTGTACATCGTTCTGTTATGGATACGACAAATAAGTCTATACAAAGTAACGGTTTAAATCCAACTGAGTTTGCTGTATTAGAACTGCTATATCATAAAGGCGGTCAACCACTTCAGCAAATTGGTGAGCGTATTTTAATAGCTAGTGGCAGCATTACATATGTTGTAGATAAGTTAGAGAAAAAGGGACTAGTAAAGAGAATTCCATGCCCGAATGACCGACGTGTTATTTATGCACAATTAACTGAATCTGGAGAGAACTTTATTTCTTCTATTTTTCCAGGGCATGAGCAAGTTATTCATCAGTCTTTTGAAATGTTAACGAAAGAGGAAAAGGACGAATTACTGGATTTATTAAAAAAGATTGGAAAGTATGAAAAGTAATAATATGTTCCAAAGGAGCTTTGGATAAAGAAATCCAAAGCTTTTTTGTTTACATGTAATGATGACAGTATATGCCGTATTTTGTTGAAGAATAAGAGGAGATTTGGAAGTAAGTATTGAATTATAGTAAAGGATGCATTTAATGGAGAGGAGGCTCGTTCATGTCATTTAAAGACTATGAATATAAAAGGCCAAATATTGAAGAATTAAAAGAGAAGTTTACAGCTGCTTTAGAGAGGTTTGATAACGCAAAAACTGTAGAGGAACAAAAACAAGTCATTCATTCAATTAACGAAATTCGTAACGATTTTGGTACAATGGGGAATCTTTGTTACATTCGTCATTCTGTTGATACAACAGATGCTTTTTATAAGAAAGAGCAAGATTTCTTTGATGAATTCTCTCCAGTTGTACAAGGATATGGTACAAAGTATTATAATGCGTTAATTCATTCTCCATTCCGTGAAGAATTAGAAGCGTATTATGGGAAGCAATTATTTGCTCTTGCGGAGTGTGATTTAAAAACATATTCTGATGAAGTCGTGAAGGATTTACAATTAGAGAATAAATTGTCTTCACAATATACACAATTATTAGCATCTGCAAAAATTGATTTTGCAGGAGAAGAAAGAACTTTATCACAGCTTATTCCATTTATGCAAGGGAAAGAGAGAAGTGAACGTAAAGCAGCAAGTGAGGCGTATTACGGATTTTTAGCTGAGAATGAAGAAGAGTTAGATCGTATTTATGACGAGCTTGTTAAAGTGAGAACGAAAATCGCCAAATCTTTAGGTTTCAAAAACTTTGTTGAACTTGGATATGCAAGAATGTACCGTACAGATTATAATGCGGAAATGGTAGCAAATTATCGTCAGCAAGTGCTAGATTATATCGTTCCCGTTACAACGGAATTAAGAAAACGTCAACAAGCACGTATCGGTGTAGAGAAGTTAGCATATTACGACGAAAACTTTGAATTCCCTACAGGTAACCCAACTCCAAAAGGAGATGCGGATTGGATTGTTAATCATGGAAAAACGATGTATAAAGAGTTATCGGCTGAAACAGATGAATTTTTCAATTTCATGTTAGATAATGATTTATTAGATTTAGTTGCGAAAAAAGGAAAAGCTGGCGGTGGATATTGTACATATATTGAGAATTATAAAGCGCCGTTTATCTTCTCGAATTTTAACGGAACGTCTGGTGATATTGACGTATTAACACATGAAGCAGGCCATGCTTTCCAAGTATACGAAAGTCGTAAATTTGAAATTCCAGAATATAATTGGCCAACATATGAAGCGTGTGAAATTCACTCTATGAGTATGGAATTCTTCACATGGCCATGGATGAAGTTATTCTTTGAAGAAGATGCAGATAAATATTACTTCTCTCACTTAAGTTCAGCACTTCTGTTTTTACCGTATGGTGTATCTGTTGATGAATATCAACATTATGTATATGAAAACCCTGAAGCATCACCAGAAGATCGTAAGACAGCATGGCGTAATATAGAGAAAAAGTATTTACCGCATCGTGATTATGAAGATAATGATTATTTAGAGCGCGGTGGATTCTGGCAACGTCAAGGACATATTTATAGCTCGCCGTTCTACTATATTGACTACACGTTAGCACAAATTTGTGCACTGCAATTTTGGAAACGTGCAAGAGATAATAGACAAGAGGCGTGGGAAGATTATGTGAATCTGTGCCAACAAGGTGGAAGTAAATCATTCTTGGAATTAGTAGAAGTTGCCAATTTAACATCACCATTTACTGAAGGCTGTGTGAAAAGTGTTATTACAGAAATTGAAGCATGGCTACAAGCAATTGACGACACAAAATTGTAAAAAACATGCGCTTTTTTTCACATGTTTAACATCGACATAATGAGAAAATGATGAGATAATAAAAGAAAATTCAGAATACTAAAGAGGTGTTTCTAATAAGGAGCGCCTCTTTTCACCAACAAAAGGGGGGGGAAGAAGTATGCTTCAATCTAATATGGATGTGAGTTTAGAAAGTTTAGTGAACTCATTACAGTCTACCCGAAGCACGCTATTGTCAGAAATTGAAATGTTAAATGATACAGAAGTGAATGTAAAGCCACGTCGTGATAAATGGAGTATTATTCAAATTTTGCATCACTTGCATTTAGTTGAACAATCTGTCACGTCTGCCCTTGTATATGCCTTACAAAAAAATGAAAGAAACACGACTCCATTTAAAGACCTCCAACTTACGCTGGATCGCACACATAAACGAGACGCTCCTCAGCAAATGAAACCAACAGAAACGCTAATGAAAAAACAGCAAGGAATCCAATTACTAGAACATTCACGACAAGAACTATTACATGCGCTTCATAGCGTTATAGATGAAAAAGACCTATTTGAAAATGGGTTAAAGCATCCTGTTTTTAATGATCTGAATTTATATCAGTGGGTTCAATTTCTTGATTTGCATGAACAAAGACATCTTACGCAGTTAAAAGAAGCGAAACACGCAATTTTACAGCGATAATTAGGAAGAAGTGGGAGACCACTTCTTTTTCATATGTGCATAGTTTTTCTTCTTATTTTGGAATACTACAGAGAGAAAGAAAAGAAGGAGTTGAAAAGTATGTCCAATAAAAAGAAAGAAGAAGAGCGCGCTTGGAAAGCACGTAAAGAAAATCAAAAACCACATGGAAAAGTGAAAGCTTTTGCTGAATTAGTTGAAGGAACAGAAAAAACGTGATGAGTATTTCATCACGTTTTTTGTATGAGTGGAAAAGTTAATAAGAAAGTTGTACCTGTACCTTTTTCACTTATAATATCAATTTTTCCGTTCATAGCTTGCACAACACTGAATACGACCATCATTCCGAGACCAGTACCTTTTTCTTTTGTTGAATAGAAAGGGGATCCAAGACGTTTTACTTGTTCTTGATCCATACCAACTCCTGTATCTTTTATATATAATTGAATATGCTTATGATCAGGAACTAATGTGAAATAAAGATCACCGCCTTTTGGCATGGCCTCAATGCAGTTTTTTAAAATATTTAACAAACATTGATTTAGTTTTTGTTTTTCTCCCGCGATAAAAAAAGAAGTACTTTGCTTTATATAATGTGTACGCACATTTGTTAAATTAGCAAGCGGTGTAATTAACGATAATGCATGCAGTAGTTCTTCTTCTAACTGTAATGTTTGTTCTTTTTCAATACTTGGTTTTGCAAAGGTTAAATAATCTGTAAGAACGTGATTTGCTTGTTCGATTCCGTTGATGGCTATGTCAATATATAATTTTCGCTCTTGCTCAGTGCATGTACCTGACTGCAAAAGTTGTAAAAATCCTTTTGTTGAAGTTAACGGATTGCGAATCTCATGAGAGATGGACGCTGCCATTTCGCCAATTAAATGAAATTTTTCAGCATTCATAAGTTCGTTTTGGAGACGAACTTGAGTTTGTAATATGTGTAGTAAATATAAAATAAGAATCGTACCAAGTATCGTACATAACTCATACACAATAATATGTGGTATATAATCAGTCTTATTTGTAACCTTTGAAAGGAAGAAAGGTATCTAACTCAATCCGTATGTGAGACTGTATATAATAGCGAGTATTATTTTTATACGATTAGAAGTTCGATTGAAAAATTTATATGTAAATAGTAGAACAATAAATAGAAGGATAGAACCGATAAGCGATGGGAAAACACCTATTCCTCCTAATAAGAAGCGATATATATTTAATACAACTAATATTGATCCACCAGCAATAGGACCTCCGGTTAATGTACCGACAACTAATACGATATGACGCATATCAAATTGAAATCCATAATTTGTTTTTGCTGCGAAAGTGATACATAGTATAGTAACGAGGTAGCATAATACAATAAATATAGCTGAATTTAATTTAGGAGAGCGTTTCCCTTTTTGATTCCAAAATAAATGGTATACGAGCATTGTAACAAGGATGAATAATATATTTAGAAAGAGATAAATAATAAAGGATTTCAGTGGGATGCCTCCTCTCTTCTTATAGTAAATTAATCATACTATAAAATGAAAGAAATGAAATGAGAAATAGCGGAAAAATCAGAAATTTTTCTGGTAGTATACAATATGTTACAATAAGCTTTGTCAATGAAAGAAGGAATTCCGTGCAATGCACGGGAGAGGTTCGCGAACTCCCTCTATAAAAAACTATGGAAACAACAATATCTTTAGGTATTGTTTTGTTTTTTTATTGTGACAGTTCAAGAACGTTCTTTCTTCTTATTCGTAGTAGAGAAGGAGAATGAGTGAAATGAAAAAAGAAAAGGCAGTTGTTGTTTTTAGTGGAGGTCAAGATAGTACGACATGTTTATTTTGGGCAATGGAGCAGTTTGCAGAAGTAGAGGCTGTAACGTTTAATTACAATCAACGTCATAAGTTAGAAATTGATTGTGCAGCGGAAATTGCAAAAGAGCTAGGAATTAAACATACAGTACTAGATATAAGTCTATTAAATCAACTTGCTCCAAATGCGTTAACGAGAACGGATATGGAGATTACACATGAAGAAGGGGAATTACCATCGACGTTTGTAGATGGACGAAATTTACTATTCTTATCATTTGCTGCTGTATTAGCAAAACAAGTTGGAGCACGTCATATTGTAACGGGTGTATGTGAAACTGATTTTAGTGGTTATCCAGATTGCCGTGACGTGTTTGTGAAATCGTTAAACGTTACTTTAAATTTATCCATGGATTATCCGTTTGTGATTCATACACCACTTATGTGGATTGATAAAGCGGAAACATGGAAATTATCAGATGAACTTGGAGCATTCGAGTTTGTTCGAGAAAAAACATTAACATGTTATAACGGAATCATTGGTGATGGTTGCGGTGAATGTCCAGCATGTCAACTTCGTAAAGCAGGATTAGATACGTACCTACAAGAACGCGAAGGAGCGAGTAACTAATGGATAATTTCTTTGGATTTCGTATCGTAGAAAATTTGCAAAAAATGGACAAGGATATTCAGCGTAAACAGCTCAAATATCATAATAAACGAGTAATGGTCAGCAAGGAATTTACATTTGATGCAGCACACCATTTACACTGTTATGAAGGGAAATGTAAAAACTTACATGGTCACACATATAAAGTTGTATTTGGGATTAGTGGATATGTAAATGAAATCGGTCTTGCAATTGACTTTGGAGATATAAAAGAAATTTGGAAGAATGAAATAGAAATTTATTTAGATCATCGTTATTTAAACGAAACGTTACCAGCGATGAATACAACTGCTGAAAATATGGTCGTTTGGATTTATGAAAAGATGGCAGAAGCGTTAACAAAAGATAATCGTGTGAATGAATATAAAGGAGCTCGTGTTGAATTTGTTCGTCTATTTGAGACTCCGACTAGTTATGCAGAAGTAAGACGGGAGTGGATGCTCGATGAGTAAAATCCCTGTCTTAGAAATATTTGGTCCGACTATTCAAGGTGAAGGAATGGTTGTAGGACAAAAGACGATGTTTATCCGTACAGCTGGCTGTGATTATAGCTGCGCTTGGTGTGATTCTGCTTTTACGTGGGATGGATCTGCTAAAGATCAAATTAGACAGATGACAGCAGAAGACGTTTGGAATGAGCTTGTAGAAATTGGCGGCGAAAATTTTTCTCATGTTACGATTTCAGGTGGAAATCCGGTATTGTTGAAAAATATTGAGTTTCTTCTTTCTATATTAAAAGAGAATGGAATGCGAACGGCAATCGAAACGCAAGGGAGCAAATGGCAAGATTGGTTACTTGAAATTGATGAAATAACGATTTCTCCGAAGCCGCCAAGCTCGACGATGAATACTGATTTTCAGAAGTTAGATGATGTAATTCAGAAGCTAGCAGGAAAAGATATTAGCTTAAAGGTAGTAGTATTTGACGATTATGATTTTGAGTATGCAGTTAAGATGCACGAACGTTATCCAGATGTACCATTTTTCTTACAAGTAGGAAATGATGATACAAAAACTGTGGATGATGCGATGTTGATTAAAAAGCTATTAGATAAGTATGAGTGGCTTATTGAAAAAGCGGTTAACTGCAAAGAAATGAATAATGCAAAAGTATTGCCGCAGCTTCATGCGTTAGTATGGGGAAATAAACGCGGAGTATAATGAGAAGGGATGTTTAAAATGGCAGGAAGATTAGATGAAGATTTAAAAGATGTAACATTATTAGGAAATCAAAATACAAAATATTTATTTGAATATAGCCCAGAAATTTTAGAGGTTTTTGATAATAATCATCCAAACCGTGATTATTTTGTAAAATTCAATTGTCCTGAATTTACAAGCTTATGTCCGAAAACAGGCCAACCAGATTTTGCGACAATTTATATTAGCTACATTCCAGAACAAAGAATGGTAGAGAGTAAATCTTTAAAACTATATTTATTTAGTTTCCGCAATCATGGTGACTTCCACGAAGATTGTATGAACGTTATTATGAATGACTTAATTAAATTAATGGATCCACGTTACATCGAGGTATGGGGTAAATTCACACCACGTGGAGGGATTTCAATTGATCCTTACTGTAACTACGGTCGCCCAGGAACGAAGTATGAACAAATGGCTGACTACCGCATGATGAACTATGATTTATATCCAGAAACAATTGATAATCGTTAATATATAATAGAAAGAAAGGATCTGTATGTTATACAGATCCTTTCTTTCTATTATATTATGCATTTTGATTAATGACAGTATAGTTTTTATGACTAACAACTGTAAGAGGTTCCATATCTAGTTCTCTAAAATTCTCCATAATTGTTATATCTACAATAACAGAGTTTTGATTTACTTTTTGAACACGGCCTTGCATTCCACCTTTAAATTCAATGATATCTCCAGTTTCTGCGATCTGCATAAGCAACTCTCCTTGTTACAGTTTTTCCAAAAAAGAATAATTTGGGATTTTTTATTTTCCTTTATTTTGAACTATGTTTCCTGTTTTGTAAATGTTTTCAAAGTAAAAATTCGAAAAATATTCACTTTTTGTAAGAAAATATGTAGAAAAGCCATGTTTTTTGAGAAGAAATAGGAGAAATGAAAAAATCTTTATATAGAGTTATAATAAAGAAATACAATAACCTATTAAAGTGGGAGAAATTAGAGGCGGTAAAATGATGTTTGAATTTGTGGGGAGTGTTATAGCATTAATTTTATTTGTATTTTCTTATATACATTTAAAAAAGATTCGTCATCATGAAACGACTACATATTTTGATGGGATGGATGGTATACATGCTGGGGTCATACATGAGAGTGGCGGGGATATGTAAAGGTGTATAACTTTCTTTTTTTGCGTGGTATGATATGTAAAAATAGTACATAATAGAGTTCGTAAGTGATGAATGGAGAGTGGAAAGAATGAAGATTTCTTTTATTCGTCATGGTCGCTTAAATCGTACTATAGAACCAATGACGGTTACATCCTTTCATGAATGGATGAAAGGATATGACTTACATACTATAACAGAAAAAGCACCTATACCAATGGAAACAAGAGAAGTGGTTGAGGCAGCAAAATTGATTGTATCAAGTGATCAACGGCGTGCTGTACAGTCAGCAGCTGAATTAATGGATTCTTTATCGTTTATACAAAATTCTCTCTTTAGAGAAGCTACAGTTCCGACGAGCTTTTATGCTCCAAAATGGTTGAAGTGTAAACCTAACGTATGGATGTTTATCGGACGAACAGTATGGATACTTGGTTACCATAAAGATGTTGAGTCTTATAAGGAAGTAAGAGAGAGGGCGAGACAAGCGGCTTACTTATTACATCGTTACGCTCTCGTACATGGAAGTATTGCTCTTGTAGGTCATAATTATGTGAATGTAATGATTGGTGCCGAACTGAGAGCGATGGGATGGTCTGGTTCTCCTATTTTGCACAGAGAGCCATGGGGATGTACAACATATACGTTTCATGAGGCGATGAATGGAAATGTATTAAATACGAATTTAACATAAAAGCACACGATTTATATAAATCGTGTGCTTTTTTTAAGATATAGAAATTTTGATGTTTAATGGTTTTACGAGATGTGCATAAGGTTCGCCTACAAGCATAACGATTTGATCTTTTTTATAACCTAGTTTTTCGTATAGTGAATAGGCACGTTTGTTTTCTAAATTAACAAGTAATGCGATTTTTTCATACTCCTTTTCAGTTGCATGTATTTCAGCAGCTTCAATTAATTTAGAACCAATTCCTTTTCCGCCATATACACTTGAAACGGATAAAGTATCAATGTAATATTCATCAAGCTCGGCTTCTTTTTCTAACGTAATCGATTCATCTTTATGTAATTCTCTTAAGTGATGTACGATTGGTGCATCAAGCATTGTTGCTTCACTACCGTGATAAGCGACAATAACTCCAACTGCATCCCCGTCTTGTTCATATACAAAACAGTTTTCATAGCTCAGTCGATTTTTCTCTTTTGAGAACCATGTTTCAAGTCCTAGTAATACTTCTGTCTCAACTGTGCTACCTGTGATTTTTTCAGCAATTTCGTGCAGAGCGTTATACAATAAAGGTGCTACCAGTTTCGCATCTGTCTTTTTTGCTTTCCGAATCATAGTATCCCTCCTAGTTCTATTCATATATTGTAGCATAGCGGTGTGAAACTTTGCATAATTGAATGTCGAAATGTTTGATATAGAGAAGTAGCTATGTTAGTATATGATATTTAGTGGACATATAATTAAGAGATATCTTTTGAAAAATAATGAAAATGAAATGAAGGTATAGCATCTGGATAATTTTACAGTTGTTGACCTATAGAATATAAGTTAAAATAAAATATTGCATAGAGGTGAAATACATGGATAAAGAATTAGCAAATACAATTTTGGATCAGCTGAAAAATGGTGAAATAAAGGAGTATGTTGTTACGAAAGATGTATTTTATACGTTCAGAGAAGTTTTAGTAAATCGAGAAGACTTTAAACATTTCATTGGTAACGCACAGCGCGGCGGACAAGTCATTTATACATACTCAGAAACGCCACGTTCGTAACTAGAAGAATATAGGGAGGAGACTTATGGGCGATTTTAAACAAGGCATATTACCGCATTGGGATTATATGTGGAAAGATAGAGCCGGCAACCGATTTATGGGAATGGTCATGTATCCAGAGAAAAGAAAGTGTTCGACAAAAATGCTTCAGAAAATAAAAAGAGCATATGAAGAGGCTGTAGAAATTAAAGTAACTGTACAAGTTCAACATACATGTCAGTACGTTGAAGGAATGATTGTGTACTTTGATGAAGAAGCTCCTGTATGTACAATGATTGATAAAGATGAAAATCCACATCATATATTTGTAAAAGATATTTTGCGTATTGAGCACTCTGCATAATCTTTTCATAAATAAGTTGAATTTCCATAATAATAATCTTTTTCTATAATAGTTATCTTTTAGTATGTAACGCGAATCGAAAGTATATGTATAATATTTAATAAAGTAACGTTGATAAATGTAATCGTTTTTTAGAACAGATTATCGTTTCATGTCTGTTCTTTTTTGCGTGATGCTGGAGAAATATATTCCTCCAGCATTTGCCGTTTTATGACAAAATATATTGTTAACTTTTTTAAAAATAAGGTTAAATTCGTTGACAACTTTTTTGAAAAGCACTTTATTGACATGAGTTTTAGAATGTTGTTTCATAGTCATTGTATTGAAAAAAATCGACGGTCTTGTCGAAAAGTAAAAGTTAAAAAAAGAAAGAATTTATACATATATCTTGTGTCTTATTTTGAAACGTAATACAATATATAGAGAAATCAAGAAACAACATACAGAGAGTATAGATTGAAAAGGGAGGGTCGGAAATGTTAGTTGCATATGATTCTATGACAGGAAACGTGAAGCGTTTCATCCACAAATTAAATATGCCGGCCGTTCAAATTGGTGAAGATCTAGTAATAGATGAAGACTTTATTTTAATTACGTATACAACAGGTTTTGGCAATGTACCAGAACGTGTTTTAGAATTTTTAGAGCGCAATAATGAAAAATTAAAAGGCGTATCTGCAAGCGGCAATCGTAACTGGGGAGACATGTTCGGTGCAAGTGCTGACAAAATTTCTGCTAAATATGAAGTGCCTATTGTATCAAAATTTGAGTTATCAGGAACAAATAACGATGTAGAATATTTTAAGGAAAGGGTGCGGGAGATTGCGACACATTGAACTGAATAATGAAATCACGCAAATGCAGGACGGTTTTTATCAGCTTCATAAAGATAAAGAGGCATTAGAAGTCTTTATGGAAGAAGCTAGAGAGAATACCGTTCATTTTAATAGCGTGGCAGAGCGAATGGAGTATATGAAAGAACATGATTACTATTACAACGTTCTGGACGAGTATAACTTGGAGGAAGTAGAAGAGGTATATAACATCGCTTATGGTGAAAACTTCGAGTTCCAATCTTATATGGCAGCATCTAAGTTCTACAAAGATTATGCGTTAAAAACAAATGATCAAAAACAATACTTAGAAAGCTATGAAGATCGTGTAGCAATTGTGTCATTATACTTAGGACGCGGTGATGTTGCGAAGGCAAAACAATTCGCAAGCATGATTGTCAAACAAAACTACCAACCAGCGACACCAACCTTTTTAAATGCGGGAAGAAGCAGAAGAGGAGAAATGGTGTCTTGTTTCTTGTTAGAGATGGATGATAGCTTAAATTCAATCGGCTTTAACATTAATACTGCAATGCAATTATCAAAAATCGGCGGAGGAGTAGCTTTAAACTTATCTAAGCTACGTGCACGCGGTGAGCAAATTAAAGGTATCGACAACGCTGCAAGTGGTGTAGTACCTGTTATGAAGTTACTTGAAGATTCGTTTTCATATGCGAATCAGCTTGGCCAACGAAAAGGTGCTGGCGCAGTATACTTAAACATTTTCCATTGGGATATTATTGAATTCCTTGATACGAAAAAAATAAATGCCGATGAGAAGAGCCGTATTCAGTCTCTATCAATCGGAATTATCGTTCCAAGTAAGTTCTTTGAGCTTGCTGAGAAAAACGAACCTTTCCATGTTTTCGCGCCTTATACGGTGTATAAAGAATACGGAAAGCATTTAGATGATATTGATATCGATGAAATGTACGATGAATTAATGAGCAATCCGAAAGTGAAGAAGAAGCCGCTAGATATTAGTGCGCGTGATATGCTTATTAAAATTGCTATGATCCAGCTTGAGTCTGGTTATCCGTACTTAATGTTTAAATCAAATGCAAATAACCAACATCCATTGAAGGATATTGGAACTGTGAAGATGTCGAACTTGTGTTAAATATGTAGCACCTTCTAGTAGAAATGCTAGTCGAAAACTCCGTTAAACGGGGAAAGCCTCAAATTTGAGGTAACCTACCGTGCTAAATCTTATCTTAGAATGAAAATATAAAAGTTCAGAATGTATCTTATTATTTTGTATAGCAGAGTTATGGGACAACATAAAGTAATAAGAGACTTTCTGAAAGATTAAGATAAGTAAAAGCCTAACGACTATCCCTTATGGGAGTAGAGCGCAAGCGATTGGCGTTCGAAAAGCGGAGCACCTAATCAGGTAATGCTGTAGGTGATGATATAGTCTGTCCTGTATGGTGACATACAGCAGTTGCATGAGCAACGGACTGAGGAATAGCGAACTCGGTTGAACATTCGAGACAGAAATCTTCCAGCTTCAAGAAACTTCTGAAATAAATGATTATGGTACAGATGACATTATCCGTCGTGATATTAACTGTAACTTAGGATCGTTAAATATCGTAAATGTAATGGAAAATAAAGAAATTCGTGAAGCAGTTCATGCGGGAATGGAAGCTTTAACAGCTGTTTCTGATATGACGATTATTCCGAATGCACCAACTGTGAAAAAAGCAAATGATGAGCTTCATTCAGTTGGGCTTGGCGCAATGAACTTACACGGATATTTAGCAAAAAATAAAATCGCTTATGAAAGTGCAGAAGCGAAAGAGTTCGCTCGTACATTCTTTATGATGTTAAATTACTACTCCATTGAGAAAAGTATGGAAATCGCTAAAGAAAAAGGCGAAACATTTAAAGACTTCGATAAATCTGATTATGCGAATGGGACATACTTTGAAAAGTATGAAACGACAGATTACAGCCCAGTAACTGAAAAAGTTCAGCAATTATTTGAAGGAGTTCATATTCCAACAAAAGAAGATTGGACAAGTTTAAAAGAGCAAGTGCAGAAGAATGGTTTATATAACTCATATCGTCTTGCCATCGCTCCTACGCAATCGATCAGTTACGTTCAAAATGCAACTTCAAGCGTAATGCCGATCGTAAGTCAAATCGAATCAAGAACGTATGCGAATGCGACAACATATTATCCAATGCCGTATTTATCAAAAGATACGTTCTGGTACTATAAATCTTCTTACGATATGAATCAGTTTAAATTAATTGATTTAATCGCAGAAATTCAAGAACATATTGACCAAGGTATTAGTACAATTCTTTACGTTAATAGTGATATTTCAACACGTGAATTAGCACGTTACTACATCTATGCACATAAAAAAGGCTTAAAGAGTCTGTATTATACGAGAACACGTAAATTAAGCGTGGAAGAGTGTGTGGCTTGTACCGTTTAATGGCATATTGCCATACTAAATGAATAACCCAAAAGTATGAGCAGGGTTATGAACCCTGCTCATACTTGGTTTGTTCTACTAAACGGTTAGCTTTTCATTATTAGATGGAAATTTAACCGTTCAGTAGAACAATAATAGATATAGGGGTGATTCAATGCGCGCTGTTAACTGGAATAAAAAAGAAGACGATTTCAGTTTAATGTTTTGGAAGCAAAACATCGCTCAGTTTTGGACAGAAGAAGAAATTGCGGTTTCGTCTGACAAAAATACTTGGGTGCAATTATCGAAAGAAGAGCAAATTGCTTATAAGCGTGTATTAGGTGGTTTAACACTTTTAGATACGAAACAAGGTGGCGAAGGAATGCCTCTTGTACTTGTTCATCTTGAAAATTTACAAGCAAAAAGTGTATTAGCTTTCATGGGTGCTATGGAAGAAGTACATGCGAAGAGTTACAGTCATATTTTCACAACGTTAGCTACTGAAGAAGAAATCGATGATATTTTCGAATGGGTAGACAACCATCCGTTACTTGAGAAAAAGGCTGGTATTATTACAAGTTACTATCGTCGTTTATTAAAGCCTGAAGTAACGAAAAAAGAGTTATACATGGCAATGGTAGCAAGTGTGTTCTTAGAAAGTTACCTATTCTATAGTGGATTCTTCTATCCACTTTACTTAGCTGGTCAAGGAAAACTAACAGCAAGTGGTGAGATTATTAACCTTATTATCCGTTAACTAATAGCGGCTTTTGGTAGAGATACCAATTGAAAAACCCTTTTAATTGCTGGGAACCCCTATTGTAAATTTATCTGTTATATTATTGATGAATACATACATTCAGGTTATTCTCTAACTATCAATGGATGGAAAGGAGAATAGCTGATAGGGCAATCAGCAGCGAAGCCTTTATCTAGCGATAACATGTACGGAATTTATTATTTGAAAATCAATGGGAAGTATTATATTGGTAAAGATGTGCAAGTTTCGAATTTAAAACGAATTAAGGAACATATGTGGATGTTAAAGAGTGGCACACATTATAATAGGTATTTACAAGCAGCATACTGTAAATATGAATTCACCTTAGAATATGGAGTTCTAGAGGAGATAGAATGTTCATTGGAAGAATTGAGTGAGATTGAACAACAGTATATTTGGCAGTATGATTCTTATAATAATGGCTATAATTTAACTTTAGGTGGAGAAGGATTGGGTGGAATTAAATTCACTGAAGAACAATTAGAAAAGAAAAGAAAAGAAAAGACAACGTGTTATAGGTGAAAAAAATCCACAATCCAAAATTACAGATGCGCAATTTTTTGAGATTGTAGAATTATTAAAGGACGGCAAGACAAACCTAGAAATTGCTGAAATATATAATCTTCATCCTAATTATGTGTCTTTAATTCGACATAAGAAACGTTTTAAACATCTTTGGGAAAAAGTGCGAAATTATATTCCGGTAAAATCTGAGCACCAACTGAAAACAAGGGGACGTGTTACTCTTGAAATGTTTTTGGACATTGTTCAGATGTTACAAGCCGGTGAATCAAATGCATCCATTGAAAGAAAACATGGGTTATCGAGCGGCACAGGAAGCCGTATCAGACACCGAAAGCTGTATAAACAGTGGTGGGTGCGATACGTAGATAAAGGAACGTTCAACGACTATCCCAATGGCGGTGAAATTCCGCAATAGGAGTAGGGCCAAGCGGTGGGTGAGAATCCCTTAAATCGAAATGGAGGGCTACCTGAGAAGGTAGATGATATAGTCTCTTCTTACAGGAAACTGTAAGCTGTATAAACGGCATAGGAGTAGCGAATCTATGTGAAGGTAAAGGATGAGTCAATTCACGGCGTATTCGTCGGTATTTTAGCACAACAAATCTTCGCGGAACTTTCTGCAGAAGATCAACAAGAAGTGCAAAAAGAAACGCAAGAGTTATTAATGGAACTATATGAAATTGAAATGGCATACACAGAAGAAATTTACACTTCTATTGGCCTTGTAGAGGATGTAAATCGTTTCGTTCGTTACAATGCGAATAAAGGACTTATGAACTTAGGACTTGAGCCAAAGTTTGAAGAAGAAGAAATTAACCCAATCGTTTTAAATGGTTTGCGTACAGATACGAAAAACCATGATTTCTTCTCTGTAAAAGGAAATGGTTACGTAAAAGCGACGAACGTTGAAAAGTTATCTGATGATGACTTCGTGTTTAATTTTTAATATATGATCATAAAGAAAAGCTGTCTTATTTATTGATAAGGCAGCTTTTCTTTATGGATTTGTTTACATAACATTATTATTTTTGTATAACGATTTCTGTTTGGAAAGTTCTATCTGGCTAATGGATAGAACTTTTTTGTAATTAAATGGGTATTTACAATCCTTTTGTATCGGTGTATTATTTAACTAGTACACCAATACAAAAGGAGGGAAGAAATGAAAATAGAATTTTCTCCAAATACACCAATTTACATTCAGGTAATGGAATACATAAAAAAAGAAATCGTAACAGGACATTTGTTGCCTGGTGATAAAATTCCCTCTGTACGTGAATTAGCGAGTGAATTACAAGTAAATCCAAATACGATCCAGCGTACATTTCAAGAGCTAGAACGAGATGGGGTTGTTGTAACACGTAGGGGAATGGGACGATATGTAACGAATGAAGGGGAGAAAATTATGGAGCTGCGAAAAGAGATGGCGAAAGAATTACTTCATTCTTTTATAGATGGAATGGACAATTTAGGTTTTTCAGAAGAAGAAATTCTTACAATCCTTCGTTCTTCATTACATGAGAAAAGGGAGGAGAGCGAATGACAGAGCTATTAAAAATAGAAAACTTATGGAAGAGATACGGATTAAAAGCAGTGATTCGTGAATTAAACATAGAGATTACCGAAGGAAAAATTGTTGGGCTTGTTGGAGATAACGGGAGCGGGAAAACGACGTTATTGAAAATGATTGCTGGTCTGCAGCACCCTTCTGAAGGGAGTATTACAATCGCTGGTAAAAAGGTAGGATTAGAAACGAAAGAAATCGTTTCGTTTATGTCTGATAAGCCAGTATTTGATGATTGGATGACAGTAAAAGATTCTATATTTTTCTACCGTGATTTTTATAAAGACTTTGACATTCAAAAAGCGGTAGATACGGTTGCGGAGTTTAAAATACCGTTAGAAGAAAAAATTACAGCTTTATCAAAAGGGATGGTTGAAAAGCTACAAATCATTTTAACATTTTCGAGGAAAGCGAAGTTATACGTACTAGATGAACCGTTGGGCGGGATTGATCTCATTTCTAGGGAACACGTACTGGAACTTATTCTACAATTTTATAGAGAAGATTGTACAATCCTAATCTCGACTCATTTAATAAATGAAGTTGAAAATATTTTTGATGAAGTAATCTTTTTAAAAGATGGGGAAATTGTATTGTATGAAAATGTAGAAGAATTACGTTTTCAAAGAGGGAAAGCGGTCACAGATGTGTTTAAGGAGGTGTTTAGTAGATGAAGCCGAGCTTAATATACATGTACAATATAAATAAAAAGCAAATTATTATTTCGTTGCTATCATTTATATTCGTTATCGCTGTAGCTTTCGTAAGTTTGGGGAATTATATTAAGCAAGAATCAGGAGAAGTAAGACAAACAATTATAGTTAGTTTCGTTATTCTAGTATATATAACTTTTTTAGCAATGATAGTTATTCAGGCGGTGTCTGCATTTGGAAAAATGACTGAAAGCACATTATTTCGGTTAACATCGATATCGGGTAAAAAGATTGTTTTAGCAATATTGTTATACGTTGTAATTTATTTACTTATTTTTGAATTAATGGGTTCTATTTTTTTATATGGTATTTCTATGAAAATAATAAAAGGTACAGAGCTCTATGAAGTATTATTTACTCAAAGTGTATTCAATCCACTAAAGCACCTCTTTAGTACTATGTTATATGTATTTAATTTATCTAGCATATTGCTAGTATTACTTTTTTCAGTAGCAAGCGTTAAAGTGTTTTCTTTGAAAAAGAAGAAGTTAAAATATCCAATGGTATTTTTCTTATTTTTACTAGTAACAAAATTATTAGGTACTATATATGGAATGTTGGGCGGTCTTGCACCTGCTGCACCTCTAATAAAAAAATTAGTATATATAGATGAACCATCAGAAGCGGATGTGTTTCTCTATCCGGAAAAACTTATGAATTTATATAGCCTTAGTTTTTCTATAGGAATATTTATTCTACTTGTTTATATAACAGGTCGCATAATCGATAAAAAACTAGAAGTCTAAAGGAGGAATCAGCATTGGGAAACGTAGTAGTAAAATTAGAGAATGTTCGAAAAAAAATTGGTGGAACGGAAATTATTCGTGGTTTATCATTTGAAGTTCGTGAAGGGGAAGTATACGGGTTCCTTGGACCAAACGGTAGCGGTAAGACAACCACGATCCGTATGATGACAGGTCTTATTTCAATGACAGAGGGCGATATTACAATTTGCGGTCATAGTATTCGCACGGAGCGTGAAAAGGCGCTAGAGCAAATTGGAGCGATTGTAGAAAATCCTGAACTATATGATTATATGACAGGAATGCAAAACTTAAAGCATTTTGCGAACATGGCAATTACACCAATTAGTAAAGAGCGCATTGCTGAAATTGTCAAACTGGTTGAATTAGAGCATGCGATTCATGAAAAGGTGAAAACATATTCACTTGGTATGAAACAACGTTTAGGAATTGCACAGGCATTACTTCATCAGCCGAAAATTTTAATTTTAGATGAACCGACAAATGGATTAGATCCAGCTGGTATTCGTCAAATTCGTGATTATTTACAACGTTTAGCGAAAGAAGAGAATATTGCTGTAATCGTATCAAGTCACTTATTAAGTGAAATTGAACTCATGTGTGATCGCGTCGTTATTATTAAGCAAGGTGAGTTTGTACAAGACTACAACTTACATGAACAAGCAAAACATGATGAGACAGTAGTTGTAGCGTTTGAAGTAGATCAAGTACAGAAAGCAAATGAAATCATTAAAGGGAAGGCACAAGGAAATGTCATTGTAGTATCTGTAACGAAAGAAGAAATTCCACAACTTGTAAAGAAACTTGTGAATGACGATGTGCTTGTATACGGAGTTACTGTTCAAAATAAAACGTTAGAGGATGAGTTCTTAGCGATTACAGGGGGAGTGAAAGCGTAATGTTTAAATTAATTCAAAATGAATTTTTAAAGCTGCATGCGAAAAAAGGAATGTATATTTTAATTGGTGTTATTGCAGTATTGGAGATTTTGGGAGTTTTAGTGATGCTGAAATGGGGAGACGGAAGTGAATTTAAAGGATCATATTTAGATTTTGCAAGTTCAGAGATTGGTTTAATTACTTTGTTTGCGACGATATTTGGAATTACGATTGCTTCTCGTATGATTACTGATGAGTTCCAAAAAGGTACAATTAAGCAGTTATTAATCCGTCCAAGAAAAAGAATGACAGTTTTATTCTCTAAATATATTACAGTGTTACTTACTATAGTATTTATCATATTTGCTAGCACGTTAATTGCAATGATTATTGGCGGAATTGTAATGGATGGTAGCAAAACAGAATTAACGGTAGGAATCGTAATGAAATCTACTTTATACCAAGTACTTTCACCGTTCTTCTTTGCGACGCTTGCATTTTTCTTAGCAAACGTATTTAGAAAATCTGTATTACCATTAATTATCACGATATTCTTCTTCTTTTTACAAGGAGCAATTAATATGGCACTAATGATGTTTGCAAAAGGTGTAGCGAAGTTTATAGTATTCTTCCATTTGGATTTAAGAGCTTACGACAGTAATAAATTAATTAGTGGCGGAGCAGAACCACCATTCACAGAATTTACGTTTACAACTTCATTATTACTTGTAGCTGCATACTTTGTTGTATTGCTTGTAGCATCAAGTGCATTATTCCAAAAACGTGACGTATTATAATAAAAGAAATCCCCGCTTGTAAAAACGGGGATTTTTATTACATAACTTGCTCAGGTAGTGCAACTTGAAGAGCAGTAATATAGTATTTTAAGAGATATGTTGTTTGAATGTAATTGAGAAAAATAGGAAGAGTTTCAACTATATTCATATTATAATGTAGTTATCCGACCATTTACTTTTACTATCTTTGGAGGTGTTCTATATGCATTATGCATTTTCACGTATAAGGCTACGTAGCTTTTTTGGATGGATGATTATAGGGTTGTTCCTTACGATGATCCCATTAGGTCTATCAAATGTTTCTGAGAATACGATGGAGGTTATTTCACAAATAACTGTGTTTTTTGTATTTCCATTATTTTGGTTATACGTAAAAACCAATAAAAATAATGTTGTATTTAATAGTTTTTTTGATAAGCCAGGACGTTTACCGTGGGGATTAATTGTATTAGCAACGATAATGGGAATGATTTTTTCAGTCGGTATATCTCATATTCAATTTTACATATTAGCACATACGTTACCGAATTTCTTAGTTACTATGTTAGAAGACGGAAATGTTATTAATACGAGTAACATATATATGACGATATTTATTTTCGTTTCAGCATGTGTATTAGCACCAATTATGGAAGAGGTTATTTTTAGGGGCTTCTTTTTACAGCGAATGGCTTATAAATGGGGGATTAAAAAAGCTGTCATTATATCTTCCATTATTTTTGGCTTAGGACATTTTGATGTTATTGGTGCGTTCATGTTTGGTGTTGTTATGTGTCTTTTATACATAAAGACACAAAATATATGGACGAATATCGCTGTACACGCTCTAAATAATTTAATTGCAACAAGTATGCAATTTGTTGGCGGAGAAGAGAGTAGTGCAATTTCAATTCCTGAATTACAAGCGCAAAGTAATTTATGGATCGGTATCGGTCTTACAGTTGTTGGATTACTTTGGTTAATTCCTTACGTTTGGAAACAATGGCGTACGGTAAAAGAAGTGGGTGTGCCACCAGTGCGCTTCATAAATGAGGAAAAAGTAGTGAGTGCATCACAAGAAAATGAAGTGTATAGTCAAGTGATTGTAACAGATAGATTGATGGCTGTAGAGCTACCAGATGAGGCTGTAAATAAGCTCGGGTTAGAAGAAAATGATTATGTAACAGTATCTGTAGAAGACGATAAAATCATTATAAAGAAAGCGCATGATAGATAAGTAAAAAGTAGCTCCTTGTGAGCTACTTTTTACTTTGTAATAATTTCCACACGAAAATTATTGCCGTTCTTTACATATTTAATATCTGTAACAGTGCGGACTGCTTTTAAAATCTCAACTTTTTCACCAATTCGAGGGATAGTCGGAACATTGTCCCAAATGCCAAGCAAGTCATCTAATTGTGCCGTTTTTTCATAAAACCAGATTTTCAATGTAAAGCCCCTTTCTCGAACTTTATGTATTTTAATACATAATATATTATTTTTATTCTTATTGTAAGGGGTTTTTATATATTTTATGAATAAAAATTAATTAATCTTCTGGAAAGATATGTTCAATATCAGGAGTAAGAGATATTTCTGATAATACGATATGAGAAACAGTCGTTGCATATGAAGAAACATCATTAATAAATTCTTCAAGTTCAACGAGTGAAGGAACAGAAATTTTTACAATGTAGCATAAGCTTCCTGTTACGCGGTAACAAAAACTTGCGGACGGATAAGACTGAATAAAATGTTGCATACGCGTTGTATCACCGTTTTTTAAAGTGATTTCTAAAATACAGTCTAAAACAAGTCCTGCTTTTTTATAATCGATATCGATTGTGTATTTTTGGATAACGCCTTCACTTTCGAGCTTACGAACACGTTCTGCAGTAGACGGAGCAGATAAGTTTACTCGTTTCGCCAATTCACGCATGGAAAGGCGACTATCATTATATAATTCATTTAAAATTTTTCGATCAACACGATCTAGTTGCATGTGTAAATATACCTCCAGTAAAATGATAATTTTTGTAAAGGAAAAATATAAATTAAGATTCATATGAAATGTAAAGAGAACTTTATTTATTTTACAATAAAACTGAAGGGAATAGGAGGAAAAATAATGGAGAGAATTTCATTATCAAATGTAGGAGATACAAAGTTTCAA
Organism: Bacillus cereus group sp. Bc031; assembly: GCF_027716265.1. Lineage (NCBI taxonomy): Bacteria > Bacillati > Bacillota > Bacilli > Caryophanales > Bacillaceae > Bacillus > Bacillus cereus group sp. Bc031. The sequence goes on along the minus strand of NZ_JAQFUL010000002.1, from coordinate 42,119 downwards.
AGGTTATTAGGTCATAATCCGGAAATATTACATTCGTGGAGTACATTAGAAAATACATTATACAATAAAGGAACTCTTTCAGCAGAGTTAAAGGAGCAAGTGAGAAGAACATTAGCGTATGGGAATGAATGCCCGTACTGTATGGCGAAGGGAAGGCCTGATGATATGCAAAAGGTAGAAGAAATTGGTGTAGCAGTTACTTTTGCGCATACATTTATTCATGACAAAAAGGCGATAGATGATAATATGTTTCATGTATTGAAACAATACTGGACGGAAAAAGAAATTGTAGAGCTTTGTGCGTATATTTGTTTTATTACTGCGTCACAACAATTTGGTTTTCTATTTCAATTACAGCCGAAAGAAGGAGAAAATGATGAATAATCAAATAGCACTTATTATAATTGATGTACAAAAGGCGTTTCAATTACCATACTGGGGTGAGAGAAATAATCTTTTTGCTGAAGAAAATATGAGAATTTTGTTAGCAGAATGGAGAAAAAGGAAACGACCAGTTTTTCATATTCAACATGTAAATAAAGAAAATGATCAGTCGATGTTTTATGAGGGAGCGGAAACAGTCAACTTTAAAGAAGAGTTGCAACCACTACCAGGTGAAGTGGTTATTCAAAAATCTGTTAATAGCGCATTCATTGGGACAAATTTAGAAGAGCAATTAAGAGAGAACAAATGTAATGCAGTAGTGATTGTAGGATTAACGACAAATCATTGTGTGGAGACTACGACACGAATGGCAGGGAATTTAGGATTTAAAACATATTTAGTGAGTGATGCGACGGCTACTTTTAACCGTAATGGTCTAGATGGTAAAGAGTATAGTGCAGAAGATATTCATAATATGACACTTGTAAATTTACATGAAGAGTTTGCTACAATTATGACGACAAAAGAAGTATTGAAATTATTTTAAGAAAATAATTGCGAATTATGTAGAAAAAAATAAGAATATTTCGTATAATCTAAGTACAATCATTTTAAAAATAGGGGTGGCATCGTATGGAGCAAATTCCGGTAAAGAGAATAGAAGAAGTACTTGTTGTAGCAGGGGATGACAAACAAAAGCAAAAGGAATTTTATGAATTGCTCTTATCTACTGAGTTTTATGTTGCTGGCTCATTAGAAGCAGAGGAAGGTGCAACAGAAGGGATACTTCGTTTGCGTCATTTCCAAGGAGAGGGTAGATGGATCGTTCCGTTCTTTACACAAATGGAATTTGTGAAAGATGTATTGCCAGAAGGAACACCCCTTATTACGATACGTGGGAAAGAATTATTTGGTAGCATTGAGAAAGATGCTACAGCAGTATTAAATGTCGGTACTGATATAAGTAAAACATTTATTCCAGAAGAAATTGCAGATATCGCATCTGGACGAATTTTTAACTATTATAAATAAAGTGAAGCTTTAATCAGTGGGGGTTTTCTTCATCCCCCACTGATTATTAGTTGAACCAATCGGGCTTTAATGGGCAGCCCGACCCCCACCTAACTTCTTTACTTTCGCTGAATTTTGATGTGGGGGTCTTACTGCCCATTAAAGCGGGATAAAAGGAAAAGCTGAATTGCTTTTCCTTTTTAATTTGAACACGGAGTGGCTATGCCAGAAGAAATAGAGAGTGTTTTATTATTTGTATTTATTGTCGCTGTAGCTCCAAGAGGGATTCCGATGTTTGGGCTTATATGTCCAATCGGTAAACCGAATAGGACAGGTATAGCATATGAAGTGAAATATTCATATAGTATTGTTTGCAATGATTGAGATGGTTTAGAAGGAGTGCAGTCATGACAACTTGTAAAAATAACACCACTACATTCATGAAACTTTCCAGATAAAAGTAGCTGATTTAACATACGATCAACGCGATACGGTTCTTCCCCAATGTCTTCAAGCAATAAAAGTTTATTGGCTGTATTTATCTCGTAGGAGGAGCCAATGATACTCGTTAACACCGCTAAATTGCCTCCAACTAACTGACCTGTAACTGTACGGGAAGAGCTAGGTACGATACATTCTGAAGCAGATAAGATGGTTGAATACGGATGAAATAGTTGGTTGAAAGAAGATAAAGAAAGAGAATCTACCCCTTTCCCTAATTCTTCAACCATTGGGCCATGAAAAGTAATAAGCTTTGCATAACGTGAAAAGGCAGTATGTAAAGCTGTAATATCGCTATATCCCCAAAAGATTTTTGGATTTTGCCGAATGATTTCATATTGAATGTGAGGGAGGAGACGAGCGCTACCGTAACCACCCCGTGCACAGAAAACGGCCTTTACCTCATGATTTGAAAATGCTTCATGTATATCATCAAGCCGGACTTGATCCCTTCCAGCTAAATATCCATATTTCTCATAAACACTCTTCCCGATTACTACAGATAAACCCATTTCTTGTAATACCTTTACACCTTTTAATACATTTTCAATTGTTGGTGGCCCGGACGGTGCAATAATCATTACTGTATCACCTTGTTGTAATGCATTTGGATATATCATTGTTTTCAGCCTCCTTCACTTTCAATATATTCGCTTCATAGGAAGTTCAATCCTTGTAAAAGAAGGGAAAAGTTTGTCAAATAAAGAAGATATAAAGAGAATAGGAGGAGAAACAATGTTTACAAGTCGAGTCATAGATACATTACAAATTAAGTATCCCATCATTCAAGCCGGTATGGCGGGTGCGATTACGACGCCAGAACTCGTTGCAGCTGTGAGTAATAGCGGAGGATTAGGAACGCTTGGAGCAGGCTATATGAGCCCAGAACAAATTCGTGAAGCAATTTATACAATAAGGGAGCTAACAGATAAGCCCTTCGGTGTTAATTTACTTTTAACAAAAGAGATACAGATAGAAGAAGAGAAGATAAACTTGGCAAAGAGATTACTTAGCGGAGTGAATAGAGAATTCGGTATAGAGGAAGAAGAGCAGGTAAAGCTTCCAAAAAGTTATAAAGAACAATTACAAGTGTTAGTAGAAGAAAAAGTACCAGTCGTTAGCTTTGCGTTTCAAACGTTAGAAAAAGAAGAGATAAATGATTTGAAAAGAAGTGGAATAAAAGTCATCGGCACAGCTACTCATGTGGCAGAGGCGAAAGTGCTTGCTGAATTAGGAGTAGACATTATTGTCGGTCAAGGTAGCGAGGCAGGAGGGCATAGAGGAACGTTTATCGGGAAAGAACAGGACGCTATGATTGGTACGTTTGCATTAATTCCGCAGCTAGTAGCAGCAGTTCCGCATATCCCGATTGTTGCAGCAGGTGGTGTAATGAACGGGCAAGGGCTTGTTGCGGCATTTACACTTGGAGCAGAAGCTGTTCAAATGGGATCAGCCTTTTTAACGAGTGAAGAGAGTATTACGCATGACGTGTATAAAAAAGCGGTTTTACGTAGTACAGATACGAGTACAACTGTGATTCGTGCGTTTTCCGGGAAATATGCACGAGGTATTCGTAATGAATTTATAGAGAAGCATGAAGGGAAAGAAGAAGACCTTCCGATGTATCCGGTGCAAAATGTATTAACCTCTAAAATACGCCAACAAGCAGCAAAGCAAAATAATGGAGAATATATGTCACTTTGGGCAGGACAAGCGTCATCATTAGCACGAATAGAATCAGCTCAGCATGTAGTGGAGAGAGTGATGAAAGAAGCAGATAATGTAATTGAACAATTGCAAAATGTATATAGAAAAAGACCACTTGAATAATTCAAGCGGTCTTTTCTTTAGTTTGCTTTATAAAATTGTTGGATGGCTTCATCAATATAAACCCAGCCTTTCCAACCTAAGTGCATATGATCTTTTAAGAAGTATTTATCATACTCATGATTTGAGAAGTCGGCAATTGGATAGCCAGCTTTCTCAATTTGCTCATGAACTTTCTTATAGTACAATTCTCGGCGTTCTTTCGGGAAGCCAGCGTAATCGTACCAAGGCCCTTTTACAGGAACAGAAATGAAGAGTGGTTTTGCACCAGATTGTTTTAATAAATCAAGTGCAATTTGTAAATCTTCATATTCTGGCGATTGATCATAGGCATCATTTTTTAAGTAGCCTTCACGTTGCTTTAATTTCTTCTTGATTTTGCTGTTGAAGTAACCATCTTCAATACCGTAATTGTTAGATCCAGATTCTGCTGCACCTGTTTGATCTGCATGTTTACGAGCCTCTTCCCAGTTCATTTGTTTTAATGAAGGGTCAAGTTTTTCTTTATGCGGTTTAATATTAAACATAGCTGTAAATAAATCTTTACGATCTAAAATGTTACGATAAATATAAGCGAAAGGTTTAGCAGCAAATGCTTTTACTTTATGCTTTGTATCATCGTAAACGATACCTTCAAGCGAAATTTTTAATAAAGTTTCTTTCTTAACGATCTCAAAGTTTAATAAACGCTTTGCAATTTGCTTTTTCATTTCAGGTTTTACATCATCGTTGAAAATGAAATGGTAACCTTGTTGCTTTGAAAAGTTAGGTGCAAAGTGTGTTTCATCAATACCTTGTGGCACAAACCATTGCGGAGAAAGAACGAATACCATTTTCTTATCCTTCAATTGATCCATCGTAGATGCAAAGTTTAATACATGTACAAGGTCTTGTGTTCCGCCACGTCCAAGTAGGAATGGTGTGAATCCTTCAGGCTTTACTTTGAAATAATTTGATGGATGGTAAGCATCCATACGTGCGAATTCCGATGAACCATACATCGGAAGGTATTTCGAATCTGCTAACATCTTTTGCTGTAAAATCATACTTTGAATCTTTTCTTCTTTTAAAGAAGTTGCAGCTTGTTCTACTTTTTCGTCACTTAAAAGCGGGAGTAGAAAGCGCGTCGGAATAAGTAGGAATACAGCAAAAAGGGCCAATGCTAAAAGCATCGGACCAAATTTTGCTTTGTTCATCGGATTTCTTCCAACTTCTTAATAACCATGTTTGGAGTAGCCCACTCGTCACGATCAAAATCAGAAATAGAAACTTCAATATCTAAACGCTCTTGGAATTCAACTAATAAAGATACTACAGCGAAAGAATCAAGAATACCTTCTTCAAATAATTGAACATCTAAGTTTTCTTTTACAATATCGTTTTCACATACTTCTTCTAAAATATCTAATACTTGCTCTTTAAATTCTGCCATTTTTAAAATCTCCTTTATATCCGAAATATATTATATGTGCAACTTCTTAATGGTATAAGAAGGGTGCATTAAAAGTATCTGTTAAGGTGTCCAGAGAAAATTAGGAAACCGAAACATACAACGTGGAACGTAATTACGATCGCAAGGACGTGTGTAAATTTGTTGTTTGGCCAAAACTTATGCTTTTTGTTTTTTCGTTCGAAAATATCGAATAGAATAAACAGTGCGGCATGATATAGACCATAAATAACATACTGCGCAACAGCGCTTCCTTGGATGTGCCAAATTCCCATAATGAAGAAGTTTAAAAATGCACCGATATACGAAATAGTGTAACGGTTCTTAATTAACTTTTTCTTCGTTGCAAAAAAGACGAAACGCATGTAGATAAAATCACGGAACCAGAATGATAAACTCATGTGCCAACGGTTCCAGAAGTCTTTTATATTACGACTAAGGAACGGTTTATTAAAGTTTTCAGGAGTTTTAATTCCCATCATATAACTGATACCAATTACGAACGCACTATAACCTGCAAAGTCAAAGAATAATTGCATGCTAGTAGCGTACATAAAAATCACGTTAGATAAAAGTGTATCTTGATTGGCGAATACGGCCTTTACAAGATATGTTGTTATTAAGTGCGCGATTATAAATTTGTACAGAAAACCTTGGAAAATACGGTTAAGTCCTGTATATAGTAACTTTTGATATTCTTCAGCGCTAGGCGGCTTTTGAATATCTTTTTGGAATCTACGGTAACGATCAATAGGTCCACTTGAAATCGCAGGGAAGAATAAAACAAACTCCCAGAAATTAAAGAAGGAAAGTTCTTTAATTAAATTATCACGAACTTCAAAGACCATTTGTACAGCTCTAAATGTTACGTAAGACATACCTGCGAAAACAATAAAATGCAATTCAGGTACAAATGGTGCGATTTTTGCCAAAATAAGTGGCAAAATCGATAAAATAACAGCTATACAAAACATGAATGTACTATTGTTTTGTTTTCTTAAAAGTAAATAGCCTTTAATAAGGGCATATTGCCAAATAATAAATGCAGCTAACATAATCGCTTGCTTCGGTTTATCCGAGAAGATAATAGCAATCATGACTAATGTTAAAACGGCATTATATTTACGCAACATTTTACCTTTTAATCCAGCTATGATAGTAGGTATTAACAAAATGCCCACTATAGCGAAAAAATAAAATGATCCATATGCGGTCATGCTGTAACCTCACTCAATAATTTTTTGCGATCTACCTTTCCATTTGGTGTCATTGGAATAGAAGATTGATACATGAATTTACGTGGAATCATGTAGTTTGGTAATCGCTCATTGAGTTCTTTTTTGATTGCAGATGTTAATTTGAATTCTTTTTCAAATGAATGTTCTCCAGGAACAACAACCGCTAATAAATAATCGTATTTCTCACCTTTTTTAATTGGAACGATAACTGCTCCTTCTACGTAAGAACACGCACGAAGGTGATGCTCAATTTCTTCTAATTCCATTCGATAACCATGCAGCTTAATTTGGAAATCAAGACGACCATTATAGAATAGAAGACCATTTTCAACATAGCCAGCATCGCCTGTTTTATAGGCGCGCTCACCGTCAATCATAGTAAATGCTTTTTCTGTTAATTCAGGGCTTCCTAAATATCCAACGCTTACGCTTGGACCAACAATTACGATTTCACCTTTTTCACCATCAGGCGCAATCGTACCATCTTCTTTCATAATAAGAAGGCGGCAGTCTGATTTACAGTAGCCAACTGGAAGTGATTTGTATTGATTAAGCACTTCTTCTGTAACATGAATACCTGTTACAGCGACAGTAGCTTCAGTTGGACCGTACGTATTCATAATTGTTGCTTTTGGGAAACGCTCAATTAATTTTCTAGCTACTTCATTTGGTAACACTTCACCGCAGAATAAGAATGTTTTCATGTTTGGTAGCATACTCTCAGAGAAAGATGCTTCCATTAAACACATCTCTGCGAAAGATGGTGTGGAAGTCCATACTTGTATATCCGATTGCTCTAAAGAAGCAAACAAGTCTTTTGGACGTGCAATCATATCTTTATCAATTGCCCAAAGTGTACCACCTGTTACTAATGATGGGTAAATATCCATGACAGATAAATCAAATGAGAAAGGTGCTTGGTTTAAGAATACTTGCCCCGTTTGTAAGTTGAAATCTTCTACAGCCCATTTTGTAAAACTTACAAGGCAGTTATAAGTAATCTGAACCCCTTTCGGATTACCTGTGCTTCCTGATGTGTAAATAATGTAGAAGTTTTCATCACCTGTTACCGCATGTTTAGGATTTGGAGTTTTCCCTTTATGAGTAAAGAAAATATCTTTTAAGTTGTCCTCACTTAGAATGCGAACTGGTAAATCAGTTACAGTTACTTCAGTTCCTGATAAAAGTAGTTTCGCACCAGAATTTTCAGCGATACGTTGTACACGATCAGCTGGGATAGATAAATCTACAGGAATATAAGCATGTCCAGCTTTTACACATCCTAAAAAGTTAATAATCATTTCAGGTTGCATATGGCCATACACCATAATTGGTGAACGATCATCTGGATACTCAGAAGAAATCCAATGTGCTAACGCATCAGAATCTTCCTTTAATTGTTTGTACGTAATTTTCGCATCTCGCCAAACAAAAGCAGTTTGATCAGGCGTTTCAATAGCCCACTTTTCAATTTGTTCTAATAACTTCATAACGTTCCCACCCTAGAATTCATTGTAAATAAATGTACTTGTGTTTGTATCATGGAATCCATACAACCAAAGTAATGCAAATAAAATTGCAAGGTAATAAACCGTCTTTGCAACCCATTGTGTGAGTGGTCGAGACCATATCTCTTTTAATCTTTCCATGTCTTTCCCTCTCTTAATGAAATAATAGCTCTTTGTAGGTATCATGTCCTACATTATTGTGAAAAAAACAAAATTCCACATTTTAGGTAAAAATAAGTCGAAAGGCTCTTTTCTGATATTAGCACTAAATACTAAAAAAGAAAATCCCTAACTTAGCAATTATATTACATTCAGCATCAATTTGTAATGGATTTGATATGTAAATAGGAAGTGGATTGTGTGAATACATAAAAGTGGACTAGAAGAATACGTAAAATATAGTATTTGTGCTTATGAGTCATTCGAGACAAAGTAAACTTTTACATTTCTAGCCCTTTTAAAAAGGAGGAAATTATCATGGATAGAGTGTGGAAGAATCTAATTTCGGAAGAAAATATCGTGAAATGGAGAAGACATTTTCATAAGTATCCGGAATTATCGTTTCATGAGAAAGAAACTTCACAATTTATATATAATACATTATGCACATTTTCTTCTTTTGAAGTAACGAGACCGACGAAGTATAGTGTACTAGCAATTAAAAGAGGAACGGAACAAGGGAAAGTAGTTGCGATTCGAGCTGATATAGATGCTCTGCCAATTCAAGAGGAGACGAGTAAATCTTATACGTCTGTGAATAAAGGAATGATGCATGCATGTGGACATGATGCTCACGCAGCTATTTTGTTGGGGACAGCAGAAGTACTGTCAAATATAAAGGAAGATTTTGCAGGGGAGATTCGTCTATTTTTTCAGCACGCAGAAGAGGTATATCCCGGCGGGGGACAAGAAATGGTTGAGGCAGGTGTAATGGACGGTGTTGATTATGTAATAGGTTTACATGTTATGTCAGGACTTGAGAGCGGAAAGATAGGCATTGCGTATGGGCCGATGATGGCGGCACCAGACGTATTTACAGTTGAAATTCAAGGGAAAGGGGGACATGCGGCGAGGCCGGAGGAAACGATAGATCCTATTGCTATCGGAGCGCAGATTATTACAAATCTACAACATATTGTATCAAGAAATACAAGTGCTTTCATGCAAAGAGTCGTTTCAGTTACGCAGTTTCATGGGGGAATGGCTGATAATATTATTCCTAGTGCAGCAACTTTAATGGGCACTGTTCGTTCATTTAATCAAGCATTAAGGTTGGAAGCAGAAGAGAAAATTGAGAAAATCGTGAAAGGAATTACAGAAGCACATGGAGGGTCATGTACATATTCGTATCGATATGGATATGATCCGGTTATTAATGATGAATATATTACGAAAGTAGTAGAAGAAAGTGCACTACATTTGTTTGGAAATGAGCGTGTTGTGAAGCTTGAACCTTCTATGGGAGGAGAAGATTTTTCGGCATATTTAAGAAAAGCACCTGGTTGTTTTATTAAATTAGGGACTGGTAATAAAAAGATAGATACTTGCTACCCGCATCATCATCCAAAATTTGATGTAGATGAATCAGCTCTCATTTATGGAGTGGAATTATTTTTAGAAACAACAATGAGATTATTGAAATCATAGAAAAGTATAAAGTGCAACTTTAATCAGTGGGGGTTTTACTGCCCATTAAAGTGGGATAAAAAAAGGCAACTGCGCTCTATCACAGTTGCTTTTATTTCTTTCCGTCAGAGAGGGCTGAGAAAGAACTATGCTCATTTATAGTATATGAATAGCTAACGGACAAGCTTGTACATTTTAATCATTTTTTAAAAAAAGTTTTTGACAGTGATAATCAATATCAATTAATCTAAAAATAGTTGAAATTGATAATTATTATCAATAGGATGGATGCGACATGTTAATGAGAAAAAAATTTCACCTTCTACGGAGGGGATTAAAAGATAAAAATAAAGAAGTTGATCAGCATATGGAATGGCAACGAAATGTAATTCGTTCTGAATATGTAGATGAGAAGAAGAGCATTCAAACAGAAAAAGAGATACAAAGTAAGGGGAGAGGTTCAGTTGAGTAAGTTAGTAATGATTTTTGCAAGTATGAGTGGAAATACAGAGGAAATGGCTGATCATATTGCCGGCGTGATTCGTGAAACTGAAAATGAAATTGAAGTGATTGATATTATGGATTCACCAGAAGCTTCTATATTAGAACAGTATGATGGAATTATTTTAGGTGCATACACTTGGGGAGATGGTGACCTTCCGGATGATTTCTTAGATTTTTATGACGCAATGGATTCTATTGATTTAACTGGGAAAAAAGCGGCAGTATTCGGATCATGTGATTCGGCTTATCCAAAATATGGCGTGGCAGTTGACATTTTAATAGAAAAGCTAAAAGAACGCGGGGCAGAAGTTGTGTTAGAAGGATTAAAAGTAGAATTAACGCCAGAAGATGAAGATGTAGAAAAATGTTTACAGTTTGGAGCTGAATTTGTAAAACACCTTTCTTAATGGCAGAAGGGAGATGAAGAGCAAGTGCATGAGAAAATCGCAATTAAAACGATGACAGATTATCATTTGTATGATTTTATGCGTTGTCCACATAAATTTTATTTTCGTCATATCAAAAGAAGAGAACCTTCTTCGTTTGAATGGCAACAAATCGCACAAATGATTGTGAATCGAATTATTAACGAATATTACACATTACCGGCAGGCCAACAAACGAAAATTGTACTTTTAATATTAATAGAAAAGTATTGGAAAAAAGTAAGGGTTAATATGTTTGCTTCGAAGATGGAGTATTACATTGTGTTAGCGAAGCTAACGGATCACTTATTACAGTTTGTTGAAAGAGATGATAGTCAGACACCACCGTTATTTTTATATGAAAAATTTCAAACATATATGGAAGAGTTAGGTGTCCACATGTCATTGACATTAGAAGTTGGTGAGTGGAGTACTGAGTCGTTTGTAATTAAGAAGTATGTTGTCGATGCGGATGAGGAAATGCTTGCTCTTTGTCAAAAGCTAATGACAGTATTTGGTTATAAAGCTTTCGGCATTCTTCCAGGGAAAATTGAAGTTATTAATTTAATAGAAGGAACTAAGTATGACTACACTCCGAAACAGGAAGATATTATAACTGGAATGGCTCATTTATCTAGAATGAAAGAAATGTTACAGCAACCTGAGCATTATACAGAGCGTCATTTTCGTTCTGAGTGTATAAGTTGTGCATTTCGTAGTGAATGCCAAGGGGAAGAAGTAAAGAAAGAAGCGAAACAGAAGAAAAATATCGTACATTAAAGGATGCAAATTTGCATCCTTTTTTGTTGTTGACATGAAAAGATTTTCATCATGTATCGTATATTTGTAGCAGATTTTAATAAAGGGAGGAATAATCAATGAAAGATGAAACGAAAGTATTTCAATGGTTAAAAGAACAGAATGCCCCTTTTGGAATTCAACTGCAAATTTTACAGGCATTTCAACTGTATAAAGTCATTGTTGAAATGGATAAAAAGTTAATGTTATATGAGGAGAGAGAATATAGGGAGAGAATGTAATCTCATCCCTGTAGTATTGCTTTCAGTTGTTCTATACCAGCTGAAAATTCAAGTTCATTCTTTGTTTCAAAGTTATAAATTATATTATGTAGTAAAGGACTGTATTGATAAAAATTTGTGATACGGTGAGTGAGTAATGGATCGTGGTGTGAAGTAAGTGTACAGTATTGTTCATATACTGATGTAGTAAATTCATGTCCGAAATCATCATATAGCCCAGCAAAGTCAAAGGCAGGATCTCCAATTTGAGCATCACCAAAATCAATGATTCCTGAAATGGTTTTATTTTGTTTATCAAATAAAATGTGATGATGTGTAAAATCAGCGTGAATGATTGTATTTTGAAATTTGGATGTAGCTAGACAGGCAAAGAAATTCTCGAATAAACGGTTTAAGGTTGATTTCTGGAACGAAGTTAGACTGTTAGTAACATACTCATTTAATTTAGTTTGTAGCTCTTTCCAGTAGGTAAGTGTTTTTTCGGTAGGGAACCCTAACGCTGTAACACTTTTTAGAGGAATGCTATGTAGAGCCGCAAGGAAAGTAGCTAATTGTGTAATAATTATTTTTCGTTCTTTTTCATCTAAGTTCGCAACTATTTCTGTTTTTAATGGTTCACCATGAATGAGAGTATAGTAGCTACAAAGAGGAACCTCATCAGATTCATTTGTATAAATTAGGTGATATTGTGGAACTTCGATTTCTTGTAGTGATTGAGTGAGAATTGTGCACAGTTCTTTTTCTAACGGAATTCGCATTGCATATTCCTGTTTTCGCGGGAAACGAAACAGTAGCTCATCATTTACTATAATCGCTACATTATCCCATCCTTCTTCATTTTGTTTATAGGAATGTATAGAAAGATTAGGCAAAGCTTCTTTTATATATTGTTTGTAAGAGTCCATAATTGTTCCTCGTTTCTAAGTTATTCCACTTTATGATATCAGAATTTTCTTTCTATATGTTAAAATATAATTATCATTATGAAGAGGGGCGGGAGTGTTATAAAGAAAAGACTATTAATCACTTCTCTCTGTATCGTTTTTGGATTGTTTTGGTCATATAAAGAAGAGGTTTTTGCGGGCTATAAACCGATTGATCAGTACGGATTAAATAAGGAATTAAAAAACAAAGGTATAGAAACTTTAACTCATAATGAAATGAAAAAGGTAGGAGAACATTTTGTGACCGAGCAACTATCAGTTTTTGAGTTTACTAATAAAGAAGATGTGAAACGAAAAGGTGAAGAACTATTTTTAAATAGAGGGTATGAACAATTAATGAAAAATTATTATCCAAATCGTTTTCAGGATTTAGAGTATAAATTTATAAACGAGGAGATACGTGAAGTGACGGATGGAAGTTTTCTCTATCAAACTGTAGCGTACGTGGCGGGTACTGAAAATGGTAAGAGAAGCGAAATGAAATTGAATTATGAAATGAAAATTGTAAAGGTTAATCATGCATTAAAGGTGTTAGAACAAAAACAGTACGTACAATAAAGAGAAATATGAACCAGTACCATAAATAGCGGAATGAAAAATCCCCCAGTTCTTTGAGGGATTTTAAAGATTTTCATTTTGTTGACCAAGTTCTTTTTGAGCAATATATAAATTTCCTTGCTCGACTTGTTTCTGAGTAAGAACAGAATCACCTGCATACCCTTTTTGTGTTTTTACAGTTCTTTTTGAACGATTGGAATTTTGTTTCTTCATATAATAAATCACCTTCCATCAAAAATAAACGAAAATGATAAGCACAAGCAATACAGCGGCAAAAATGGTAATCCCCATTAAAAACGAAGTGTTTTTATATTTAGGTTGTTTATGTACATCTTGCCGATATCCAGGTGAAATTTCAGGGGCGAATTCTTCGTCGAATGATTGCTTTTTTTCTTTTTCGTCCATATGTATCCACCTTTCTTTTTCATTATGTTATACGTTACAAGAAAAAATATGCATAAAGAAAACAACCGCTATATTATGAGCGGCTGTTTTGCGTTGTATATTTTCTCTGAACTTGAAAGAGACGGATAAGGAGGAAGGTTGCTCCAAATGCTAGACCGATAATAAGACCGATCCAATATCCTTTTGCTGCCCAATCAGTATAGGTTGCTAATATGTAACCGAGAGGGAGACCAATTACCCAATAGGCGATTAATGTCATAATTAAGGCGACATTTACATCTTTATAACCACGTAGTGCCCCTTGTACAGGAGTTGCAATTGCATCTGAGATTTGAAATAAAATCGCAAATATAAGAAATTCTTTTGCTAAATGATGAACTTGTATATCTGTCGTATAAATAGAAGCAATTTCATCATCAAAGAAGTAAAGAAGAATGGAATATAATAGGGCGAATGCAAGTGCTAAGCCAATCCCGATAAATCCATATTGTTTTGCATTATTATATCGTTTCGCTCCAACTTCAAATCCAACAGAGATGGTCATGGCCATTGCTAAACTTAAAGGAGTCATATATAGCAAGGAAGCGAAGTTCATAGCGGCTTGATGAGCTGCGATTGTTGTCGTACTAAAATTACTCATCATAAGTGTTACTGCAGCGAAAATACTCGTTTCAAAAAAGATAGCAAATCCGATAGGGACGCCAAGTTTTAAGAACTCTTTCCAACTAGAAAGAGAAGGGCGATATAACTGTTTAAAAATATGGAAAGATGCAAAAGGCTCTCTCGTACGAATAATCATAACGGTAATAATTAAAATGCACCAATAGGTTGCTGTAGAAGCAATTGCTGCTCCGACACCACCGAGTTTTGGAAAACCGAAATGCCCAAAAATTAATACATAATTTAATATTACGTTAATAGGTAATGATAGTAACGTAATAATCATCGTTGTGCGAGTTTTTCCTAATGCATCAATAAATCCACGTAAAACAGTGTAAGTAAATAAAGGAATAATTCCCATTGCAATAATACTTAAAAATTGTGCTGCAATACGTTCTACCGGTTCTTCTAATCGCATGCCATTTAAAATGGGTGTAACAGCGAAAAATCCAATAAGCATAACGACGAAGCTAGCGCAAATTGCTAAATAGACTGCTTGTATGATGACTTGGGGAACATCTTCTTTTTTCTTGGATCCAACGAGTTGCGCAACAATTGGAGTTGTAGCCATCAAAATACCTGTTAATCCCGTACTAACTGGAATCCATATACTCGTTCCGATAGCAACCCCTGCTAAATCAATAGGGCTTGCATGTCCTGACATTGTTGTATCAAAAAAGCTCATTGCAAATAATGACATTTGCGTAACAAAAATCGGGAAAAATAGTAATACAAATTGCTTTAATTTTTGTGAGAATGTACTAGTTTCTTTCATAAAATCCCCTTTCTACGTAAAAAAGAAAACTCTTACTATCATACAATTTAATCAAAAAATAGAAAAGGAATAAGCTTATTAAAACTACGGTTTGACTATAAAAAAGGATGCACTTTGAAAGGGGATAAGGTATTATGGTAAGGTATGAAAAAATTACATATTATTAGTTATTAAGGAGGCACTACTCGTGGCTGATTGGTTAATTGGAATAATCATGGGTGCTGTTGAAGGTTTAACAGAGTTTTTACCAGTTTCATCAACAGGGCATATGATTTTAACAGGTCATTTACTTGGATTTGACGATGAGAGAGCGAAAGTTTTCGAAGTTGTTATTCAATTGGGATCGATTTTAGCAGTTGTAGTTATATTTTGGAAGCGTCTATGGTCTTTAGTAGGTATAGGGAAAGTAACAGACGGACCATCGTTAAATTTATTACATATTATTATCGGAATGATTCCTGCCGGCGTACTTGGTGTATTGTTCCATAGTGCGATTAAAGAAGTTTTATTTGGGCCAGGCCCAGTTGTCATTAGCTTAGTGGCTGGTGGTATTTTAATGATTGTTGCTGAGAAGTTTTCAAAACCAAGTACAGCAAGAACATTAGATGAAATCACATATAAGCAAGCATTTACAATCGGAATGTTCCAATGTTTAGCACTTTGGCCAGGATTTTCTCGTTCTGGTTCTACAATAAGTGGTGGTTTATTAGCTCGCGTGTCACATACAGCGGCAGCTGAATATACATTCATTTTAGCAGTACCAATGATGGTAGCTGCAAGTGGCTTAGATTTAATTAAAAGCTGGGATATATTAAGTGCGGCTGATATACCGCTATTTGCAACAGGATTTATTACGGCGTTCGTTGTTGCAATGCTTGCAATTGTTTCATTCTTAAAATTATTATCTCGTGTAAAACTAACACCGTTTGCTTACTACCGTTTCATTTTAGCTGCGGTATTCTATTTCTTCATTATGTAATAAAAAAACTGCCGAGTTCGGCAGTTTTTTTTTATTTTACTACTTTTTCCATCATGCTTTCCATTACATGTTCCCAAAGAGAAGTGTCATCAGCTAATGTGGCACGGAAATTAGCGTACATTTCTTTTTGTTTCTCTTCGAATGTTGGATCTTCTTTTTCAGGCAATGTAGCGCGCATTGAAGTTACTAACTCTTGTACTTTTGGAGCACGTGGTCCCCAAACGGCTTGTTCGTTTCCATCTTTATCAATGAAAATAAAGATTGGAATCGCACGTGCTGTTCCGTTTGTTAAATATTGATCCATTAATTCTAAGTTTTCATCGCGAATTAATGGATCAATATTTGCAACTTCAGAAATTCGTTTCATAACAGGTACGCATAAAAGAGCATCGCCACACCAATCAGCTGTTAATACGATAACACGCCAGCCATCATTTTGACGTTCTTCTAATACAGGAAGTAATTCATTTGGAATTAAAAAATTATTGTAAATGTGCAGTAGCTCGTATTGATTTACTTTCATTTCATTCACATATGTATCAAAGGACATACCTTTATCAGCCCATTTTTGTAAGTTCATAAGTAACACCTCTTTAGTATGATTTGTTTTCATTGTACCAATTTTTATATAGAAAAGCTTGTATTCTTACTCTTTCTTGTCACTTAATAATTTACTTAATAGGAAAAAGAATAGTACGACACATAATTCAGCTATGTTGGATAGTTGCACGCTCTCTATCCAATCGTCAGCGGTATGAATGACGAACCAATCTAGCGTAATTTCAATGATTGCGAAAAGAGTAATAGAAAGCCAATTTGGCATGTTTTGTGTCATTGGATATAGCAGTGCCTTGAAGAAAACGAAGATGAAAAATATAATACCATCTAAGAAAGTAATTAATAAAAAAATAGAAGTAAGGCAGTGCGCGATCGATACTCTACACCAGTAATATGAAAGATTCCTACATATATAAAAATATAAATGCAAAAATTACAATGAGGAACAGAATAAAAAAACCAATGATCAAAGTTTTATCTTTTAGATTGAAATTCGAAAATTTGTCTTCTTCACCCACTATCCCAACTCCTTTTTTTGGAAATTTAACTTCATTTTATCATGAAATATCTATTAAAAAACTACGAATTATGGGAAAATAAGGTGACAAAAAGTAAGATTTCATGTAAAATTATTAATAAGGTTTTTATTTAATCAAATGAAATAAAAGGGGCTGTCAAAGTTGTCTCAAAATCGAGAGCAATTAATGGAAGAACTATCGACAAATGTTTTTGCTATGTTCCGCACGTTGCGTAATGATATTGGAAAAATATTTGGTGGTTACATACCGTGGAATGAGTTCATCGTCCTTAGAATATTGAATCGTACGAATAAAGAAATGGTATCACGTGTGGCGAATGAGTTAAATGTGTCGAATAGTCATATTACAGCTGTTACAGAAAAATTAATTAATAAAGGTTTTGTAACTCGTTCACGTTCTACGTCAGATCGCCGAGTTGTATATTTGGAGATTACTGAACAAGGAAAAGATTTAGTTGCAAAAATGGAAGGTGCAAAAAAACAATATTTGCAAGAAAGATTTTCTACGCTCTCAGAAGAAGAAATGAATATAATGATATCTATTTCGAAAAAACTTATTTAAGTCATTATAAGCAAGAAAACGCTTACACTTCAAAAAAAGAAGACTTTCCTTATATGAGGAAGGTCTTTTTTCGTATGTAAAAGATTATAAAAAAGAAAATATGTAACATACTACTAATAAAGGAAGGGGGCAGAAATATGACAAATCAAAATGGTAGTAAAGGGAGCGGAAATCAAGGCTCACCGAAATCAGGGCAATTTCAACAAGAGTTTAGTGCAGAATTTGAAACTGGTAACGATAATAAAGGAAAAGAATATCGTTCGAAAAAGGGAAGTAAATCAAAAAAGGAGTGAATCATTTCACTCCTTTTTTGATTTAAGATGCGGCAGATTGATCTGTATTATATTTTTCTTCTGATTTTGCGACAATCATTGCGCAAATTGCATCACCAGAAATATTTACAGCTGTTCTTGACATATCTAGAATGCGGTCAATACCGATAATTAAGGCAATACCTTCTACCGGTAGATTTACTTGATTTAAAACCATCGTCAGCATTACAAGCCCAACACCTGGTACACCAGCAGTGCCGATACTAGCTAGTACAGCAGTTAATACGACTACAGCTAGTTGGGAAATAGTAAGTTCAACGCCGTATACTTGAGCGATAAATACAGTTGCTACACCTTGCATAATGGCAGTACCATCCATATTAATTGTTGCACCTAGTGGTTGTACAAAAGAGCTAATTGCTTTTGGAACACCAAGCTTCTCTTGTGCGGTTTTCATTGCAAATGGAAGAGATGCATTAGAGCTAGATGTACTAAATCCAATCGCCATTACTGGTCCGAAATGTTTAAAGAAACGGACAATGCTTTCTTTTGCCAATACTTTTAATAAGCCACCATATACGAAGACACCGTGAATAATAAGTACTAGCATAACGACAATCATATACTTGAACATCGCAGCGACGCCTGCAAGACCCATTTTACCGACGGATGAAGCAAGCAACCCAAATGTTCCGATTGGAGCTAATTTCATAACGAGATTAACGAGATACATCATTAATTCGTTGCCCTGTTCAAGTAATGAATGAATACCTTGGACACGTTTTCCTAAAATAGCTATACCAAGTCCAATTAATACGGCAAAGGCAATAATTTGTAACATGTTTCCATCAGCCATCGCTTTTGCTGGATTATCTGGTACGATATTTAGCAATGTATCGACGAAAGATGTTTCGGTTTTTGCACCTTCATATTTAAGCCCTTCGGTTTTAAAATTACCACCAGATCCTGGTTGTATAATCAGTGCAAATGTAACTGCAATAGAGATGGCAACGGCTGTAGTTACAAGAAAGAATGAAATTGATTTTAAACCAATTCTTCCAAGTTGCTTCGGATCTCCAAGACCAGCAGCCAAGTACGATAGAAATGAATACAACAGGGACAACTAGCATTTTAATGAGGCGAATAAACAATTGACCAAGTGGATTGAACACATATTGATTTAATGGTTCAAAAATGGATGGTGCAGCTAAATTTAAAGTGAGTCCGACAACTAAACCGAGAAATAATGCAATTAAGATTGCTTTTGTTTGTTTCAATAAAATCCCCCCTTATTTTTTGTAAAATAGCTTTCTACATTAATTGTACCGAAAAACTACCTATTTTGACAATATTTTCTGAATATTTCGTACAAAAAGTATCTATTTAAATATAGATTGCTTTTACTAAAGTAAGCAGAAAAAGCTAAATAAACTATTTAGAAAACAAAATAGACCATCACATAGGATGGTCTAGGGAAGGGGACAATTTATGTCAATTTAATTAGGGATGGAAGTTGTTCAAGACACTGGGGAATGTCTTATAAATTAGGGAGGAACAACTTCGATACATATACTATAAAAGATAGATGTGACCGGGGTGTGAACATAGAGTGAAAGAGAGAGGGAGTTTTAAATAGAAGATAGAAAGACAAAAAATAAGACCATCACATATGATGGCCAAAGGAAGGGGACAATTTATGTCAATTTAATTAGGGATGGAAAGCTGTTCAAAGACACTGGGGAATGTCTTATAAATTAGGGAGGAACAGCTCCGATACATATACTATAAAAGATAGATGTGACCCCTATGTGAACATAGAGTGAAAGGTATGAGGATTTAAGAAATGATACATATAAAATGATTGTTGCGAGAGTTGTAGAGTAAGGATAAATATAATAGAAAGAGTCTTGTCATAAAATGAAGTGAAGTTCGAGTATAAATAAAAGTTGAAAACTATGAAAAAAAGGATTATGCTCAACTATATTATAAGAATATAAGGTTTATCCTGCTATTTAAGGTTTTTTATAAGCCTTTAGTTATGAGGGGCAAAAAGGGAGTTAGTGAATATGGAAGTAACAAAAAGACAAAGACTGTATAATCGTTTTATACGATTAAATCCACCACAAATATTAGCATTAGGTTTTTTCTGCTTAATTGTGGTTGGCGGTTTGTTATTAAAGTTACCATTCGCAACGAAAGTACATATTAGTTGGGTAGATGCTTTCTTTACCGCAACGTCAGCAGCGACTGTAACGGGATTGGGAGTAGTAGATACTGCAAGTACGTTTACAATGTTCGGCGAAATTGTAATTATGTTTTTAATTCAAACAGGCGGTCTAGGTCTTATGACAATTGCCATTTTAATTGTTTGGGTATTAGGTAAAAAAATCGGATTACGTCATCGCTTATTAATTGGAGAGGCATTTAATCAGACAAATATAGGTGGTCTTGTAAAATTAGTAAAACGTGTCTTTATATTTTCAATTTGTATTGAGTTTATTGGAGTCATCTTTTTATCATTTCGTTTTATTCCAGAGTTTGGCTTTGGAAAAGGTGTATACTATAGTATTTTTCACGTAATCGCATCTTATAATAATGCTGGATTTGCTCTATGGCCGGATAATTTAACAAGGTATGTAGGCGATCCGATTATTAATATTGGGATTTGCTCTTTAATCGTAATAGGCGGTCTCGGATTTACCGTACTAATTGATATATGGTATAGCCGGAGTTTTCGAAAACTATCGCTTCATTCCAAAATCATGATTATTGGAACGGTAGCGCTAAATGTGTTAGCGATGATTGTGATTTTTGTATTGGAATATAATAATGTGAAGACGTTAGGGAATTTACCGTTAAATGAAAAGTTATGGGCTTCTTTTTTCCAAGGGATTACTCCTCGTACGGCTGGATTTAATACAGTTGACTACGGGGGAATGGAAGAATCATCTATATTATTTACGATGGTTTTAATGTTTATTGGTGCAGGAAGTGTATCAACAGGTGGAGGGATTAAATTAACAACGTTTGTTATTTTAGTTACATCTGTTCTTTCTTTCTTTAGAAAGAAAGAGGAAATCGTATTATTTCAGCGCACAATTAAAATGTCGACAGTAACGAGAGCATTAGCAATTGCCGTTGCTAGTCAAATCCTTATTTTTGCAGCAGTATTTATGTTAATGCTTACAGAAGACTTCAGTTTTATTCAGTTACTATTTGAAACAATTTCAGCGTTTGGAACAGTAGGATTAACGATGGGAATTACTGCAAAGTTATCAGCGTTTGGAAAATGTATGATTATGTTTGTTATGTTTTGTGGATTAATCGGACCGTTAACACTTGTATTTTCTTTAGCGCGACCAGCAAAACAAAAAATTAAATATCCGTCAGAAGATGTATTTACAGGATAAGGTATCCCGCATAAGCGAGATACCTTTTTCTTTTTAAAAGAGGGAGAACAATAAGCCGATAAGCGCTACTCGGAATAAAATTGCAATGAGTGCTGCAATTCCACCGACAATCGCAGCGATACCACCAGTTACAGTAGCTCCGCGGTTATAAGCGTAAATACCTAGTAGTACAGAAACAAGACCGAATAATGTTGGGAAGGTGAAAAGTGATAAGATAGATAAGGCAAGAGCGATAAAGCCAGCCGTTGATCCAGCAGCGGACGATCTTACATCATCTTTATGTTCCTTCTCATCGTAATCATAATCAATGCGCTGTGGTGCAACCTCAGCTGCATATTCTTCTTTATAGTCACTATAATCACTATCTATTCTATCTCTTTTTTTATACTCATCAAATTTCTCAGTCAAAGTCATGACTCCTTTCATAACAAGGTTCAATAGTAGTATGTATCTCTTTTTCCTTTTTATCCGAGTATGTACAGGGAGTAATATCCATTTAAAAGGTGAAGATTGTTTTTTTGAAATAGGAAAAGTTAGTATGACTTCCTCTATTTTGGAAAGTATAAAAAAGAATAATGAGGAAAGGGTGCAATACATAATGGAACATCCAATTGAAAATTTAATGAAAACAGCAATGACAAATTTAAAAGAGATGGTAGATGTAAATACGATTGTTGGAAGTCCAGTTTCAACAGCTGACGGAAATGTAGTATTAACAGTATCTCAAGTGGCCTTTGGTTTTGGAGCTGGAGGAAGTGACTTTAAAGGTGAATTTATTTCTGAAAAACATAATAATGGACAAGGGCAGCATAAAGAGAATAAGCAAAGTCATCCATTTGGAGGCGGAAGCGGGGCTGGGGTTTCTATTAGCCCAGTTGCTTTTTTAGTAGTTGGTTCTAACGGTGTGCAAGTATTGCATCTCAATAGTAGTACACATTTAATTGAAAAAGCTTTAAATACCGTACCAAGCACTGTAGATAAATTTGTAAATGGTCGCTAAAGGTGAACTTGCATTTTTTAGGAATTATGATATATTAGAAAAAGTGCGCTTTAGGATGATCGGAATAATTGAACTGTAAATATATATGATGTGTGGAATAAGGGAGAGGAATTTATGATTAATATCAAAAACTTAGTAGTTGGCTTATGTATGTTAGTAAGCGGTTTTGTTGTATATGTAATAAAAGAAAAAGCTCCATTCTAAAACAGACAAACCGTTATTGTCTGTTTTAAATTTGTGAAAAATGTTGACAAGTTGCTATATTGATGTTAAAATTTTAATTCGTGTCTCGGTTACAGCTAGTGTAAAGTAAATAAATCTTATAAATATAATACGAAAAGTTTGCGAAAGATCGGGTAGTTTTACCAACAACTTTTGTGAACAAACCCTATAAATTATAATTATAGGCTTTATAGGTATACTAGTGAATCAAGGAGCGGTCAGTGGAACCGTAATGATGAGAGAGAGGTAGGGCTTTCATCCAGTATATGTTACTTTCCCGTTAGGTGAATATAAAAAAGAGGACTCCTTTTCAAAAGGGGTCCTCTTTCTTTTTTGTATTGAATTTAAATGCGGCTCTCAACTTGCTGGCAAATTTCATCTGTTGTTAAACCGTGGGCGTTAATTACCGATCCTTTTATTGATGTATCTGCAATACCCATCATATTAGAATCTTGCCCAGTTACAACGCAACAGTCGCATCCTTGTGCGTCATGTTCCGAGTTAATTGTAATGACTTCATGCCCCTGTTGCTGAAGAGCTTGTTGGACATCTGTTAACGAATTTTCAACACCAATTTTAGCCATAATTCTCACCTCCTACCATCTAGTTGTTAGTATGCTCAAGTTCATCGTATATATTTATATAAAGACGGTAGGAAGCATATATTTATCTGTTATTTACGGGTAGTCTGATTAAAGTACGACTTTATTTAGTCGTTATATACACCAGTAAGCATTTGACTTACGAATTGATCGTTTAAAGTATCTTGGGCGGAAGAAGTATTTGAATGAATGTCGATTGAAGCAATGAAATTGTTATATTCTTTATTATTTGGTTCTACCTCTACATAATTATCAAATTTACAAAAACCTTTCGTATCCATTAGATCAAATAGTTGAAGCATCTCTACTACCTCTTGTCTCGTTCCTTTAATTTGTACACACGCCATATTGATTTCCTCCTTCATTTTGACAAATTGTTTTTTAAAAATAGGATTATGATTCCGAAATGAAAAATATGAATGTTATTTTTAGACAGCGTTATTTTTGTTATTTTCCCCCTTTTTCAGCAAAAGTCGTTGTATATTCCCGAATTTATAAAAACGGACGTCCGTTTATTGAATACAATAGATTCGTATCAATTGACGAAAATCCTTCTTTTAAACAAATATTTTTTTAATGGAAATTGACGAAAAAAATTTTCTGCCTTTTTGTAAACGTTAACAATGTTGTTAAATCAATATAATTAAAGATGTACGTACGAATAAAAATTATAAATTTTCTAAAAATTCACTTGATTTATTTAGAAAGGAGAGTAAACTAGGAAACAATAAAAAATTCATAGAACATAGGAGGCGCTTTCCAGTGAACGAGCAATGGATTTTCTTAAATGGAGAATTTGTTCCAAAAGACGAGGCAAAAGTATCAGTATA
Organism: Bacillus cereus group sp. Bc031; assembly: GCF_027716265.1. Classification (NCBI taxonomy): domain Bacteria; kingdom Bacillati; phylum Bacillota; class Bacilli; order Caryophanales; family Bacillaceae; genus Bacillus; species Bacillus cereus group sp. Bc031. The sequence continues at coordinate 18,290 of NZ_JAQFUL010000002.1, read as the reverse complement.
TGATCATGGTTATTTATATGGAGATGGAGTATTTGAAGGAATTAGAGTTTATAGCGGTAATGTTTTCCGTTTGAGAGAGCATCTTGTCCGGTTATATGAATCAGCAAAATCCATCATGTTAGAAATTCCATATTCTTTAGATGAAGTAACGAATATTGTTGTTGAGACGATTCGACAAAATAAATTATCTAATGGATACATTCGCCTAGTTGTATCGAGAGGAGCAGGAAATCTTGGGTTAGATCCTGATTCTTGTAAAAAACCGAATGTAGTAGTAATTGCAGAGCAACTATCTTTATTCCCACAAGAATATTATGAAAAAGGGATTCCAGTTGTAACAGTTGCAACGCGCCGAAACCGTCCAGATGTATTGTCGCCTCAAGTAAAATCTTTAAATTACTTAAACAATATTTTAGTTCGCATCGAAGCGAAATTGGCTGGAGTACAAGAAGCGCTTATGTTAAATGATCAAGGATACGTAGCTGAAGGCTCAGGGGATAACGTATTTATTGTAAAAGGAAATAAATTAATTACACCACCAAGTTCTGCTGGAGCGTTAGAAGGCATTACACGAAATGCTATTTTAGAAATTGGTGAAAAACTTGGATATGACGTTAGAGAAGAGTTATTTACAAGACATGACGTATATGTAGCTGATGAAGTATTTTTAACAGGAACAGCAGCGGAAGTAATTGCTGTTACGACAGTAGATGGTAGAACGATTGGTTTAGGGCAAACGGGTCCACATACGAATCGTTTATTAGAAGAATTCCGAAAGTTAGTTATAGAAGATGGAGAGAAAATTTACGAAGAAAATAAAGTTGGATAACAACTTTTTATAACATAAGAAAGCGTTGATAGGGAGGAGTAGTTGATTGTGAAGCCTCACAGAGAGTCGGTGGTTGCTGGAAACCGATGGTTCACGTCGACGAACATCGCCCTTGAGTGCTAAGCTGAAGCATTTGTCTAGGCTTAGACGGTAGCTCCGTTATTAGCTAGACTCATTTTATGGGTTACTGAGGCAAGAGTATTCTTGCAAAGAAGGGTGGTACCGCGAAATCTTTCGTCCCTTCAGCACATAGCTGGAGTGTGGACGTAGGATTTTTTTTATTGATAAAAGTTTTTAAAAGGGGGCTTATAAGAACAATGTCTTCAAAAACGGAAGAGAAACTGGCAACTGGTGCACAGCTATTGTTAGAAGCGCTAGAAAAGGAAGGAGTAGAAGTGATTTTCGGTTATCCTGGTGGTGCTGTTTTACCTCTTTATGATGCACTCTATGACTGTGAAATTCCGCATATTTTAACAAGGCATGAACAAGGTGCTATTCACGCTGCTGAAGGGTATGCCAGAATTACTGGCAATCCAGGGGTTGTCATTGCAACGAGTGGACCAGGTGCTACAAATGTGATTACTGGTCTAGCAGATGCGATGATTGATTCATTGCCACTTGTTGTATTTACAGGGCAAGTAGCAACAACGTTAATTGGAAGTGATGCTTTCCAAGAAGCGGATATTATGGGGCTTACGATGCCAGTGACAAAACATAACTATCAAGTGCGAAAGGCTTCCGATTTACCTCGAATTATTAAAGAGGCATTTCATATTGCTAGAACAGGAAGACCAGGCCCAGTCGTTATTGATCTTCCGAAAGATATGGTAGTAGAGCAAGGCGAACGATGTAGTGATGTGCAAATGGATTTACCAGGATACAACCCTAATTATGAACCGAATCTACTGCAAATAAACAAATTATTACAAGCAATTCAGGTTGCAAACAAGCCATTAATTTTAGCTGGAGCAGGTGTATTGCATGCGAAAGCTTCGAAAGAATTAACAAGTTTTGCTCGTAAATATGAAATTCCTGTTGTGCATACATTACTTGGTCTCGGTGGGTTTCCACCAGATGATGAACTATTTCTAGGGATGGGAGGAATGCATGGTTCTTACACAGCTAATATAGCGTTATATGAATGCGACTTACTCATTAATATAGGCGCTAGATTCGATGATCGTCTTACTGGAAATTTAGCTTATTTTGCGAAAGAGGCGACTGTCGCGCATATCGATATTGATCCAGAAGAAATCGGAAAAAATGTACCGACTGAAATTCCTATTGTTGCAAGTGCTAAGCAAGCGCTCCAAGTATTACTTCAACCAGAAGGAAGGAAAGAAAATCATCATGAGTGGATCTCTTTATTAAAGAATAGAAAAGAAAATTATCCATTCTCTTATAAACGGAATTCTGAAAGTATTAAGCCTCAATATGCAATTGATATGTTATATGAAATTACGAAGGGAGAAGCGATTGTAACAACAGATGTTGGGCAACATCAAATGTGGGCAGCCCAATATTATCCGCTGAAAACTCCAGATAAATGGGTAACTTCAGGAGGACTAGGAACGATGGGCTTCGGATTTCCAGCAGCAATTGGTGCCCAAATTGCAAAGCCTGATGAATTAGTTATTGCAATTGTTGGTGACGCTGGATTTCAAATGACTCTGCAAGAATTAAGTGTGTTAAAAGAACACTCTTTACCTGTTAAAGTATTTATTTTAAATAATGAAGCTTTAGGAATGGTAAGACAATGGCAAGATGAATTTTATAACAAAAGATATTCGCACTCTTTACTATCGTGTCAACCAGATTTCGTTGCTCTTGCGAATGCGTATGGCATAAAAGGGGTTCGCATAGATGATCCACTTCTTGCGAAGAAACAATTGCAGCATGCAATTCAATTACAAGAGCCAGTTGTAATTGATTGCCGTGTACTTCAATCAGAAAAGGTAATGCCGATGGTTACGCCAGGGAAAGGTGTTCACCAAATGGAGGGAGTGGAAAAAAGGTGAAGAGAATTGTTACAGCAACAGTTCGAAATCAAAGTGGTGTGTTAAACCGAATTACAGGTGTTATGACACGAAGACATTTTAATATTGAAAGTATTTCAGTAGGTCATACGGAATCATCGGACATATCGCGGATGACGATTGTTGTACACGTTGAAAATGAACAGCAAGTAGAGCAGTTAATTAAACAACTTCATAAGCAAATTGATGTTTTGAAAGTATCAGATATTACAGAAGAAGCGATGATTGCAAGAGAACTCGCACTTATTAAAGTAGCAACATCAGTAGCAAGAGCAGAATTATACAGTTTAATTGAACCGTTTCGAGCCGCTGTAATAGATGTTGGGAAGGATTCCATAGTTGTGCAAGTAACAGGTACGCAGGAAAAAGTAGAAGCATTAATTGAATTACTTCGTCCATACGGTTTGAAAGAAATTGCAAGAACAGGTGTAACAGCCTTTACGCGTAGTATGAAAAAGCAAGATAAGCAAGTAATGTTAATTCAATAATCATTTAAATATAGGGGGAAATGAAAATGGCAAAAGTTTATTATGAAAAAGATGTAACGGTAAATGTATTAAAGGAAAAAAAAGTAGCAATCATTGGATATGGCTCGCAAGGTCATGCACATGCGCAAAATTTACGTGATAACGGATTTGATGTAGTAGTAGGTTTAAGAAAAGGGAAGTCTTGGGATAAAGCGAAAGAAGATGGATTTTCTGTATATACAGTAGCAGAAGCAGCAAAGCAGGCTGATGTAGTAATGATTTTGCTACCGGATGAACTGCAACCAGAAGTATATGAAGCGGAAATTGCGCCAAATTTACAGGCAGGAAATTCTCTCGTTTTTGCACACGGATTTAACGTTCACTTTGATCAAGTGAAACCACCAGCGAATGTAGATGTATTTTTAGTAGCACCAAAAGGGCCAGGACATCTTGTGCGCCGTACGTTTGTTGAAGGCGGAGCTGTTCCTGCATTATTTGCAGTATATCAAGATGCAACAGGAGTTGCGACTGAAAAGGCACTTTCTTATGCCGATGGAATTGGAGCGACGAGAGCTGGTGTATTAGAAACGACATTTAAAGAAGAAACAGAAACAGACTTATTTGGTGAGCAAGCTGTACTTTGCGGCGGAGTAACTGCGCTAGTAAAAGCTGGATTTGAAACGTTAGTTGATGCGGGATATCAGCCGGAACTTGCATATTTTGAATGTTTACATGAACTGAAACTTATTGTTGACCTTATGTATGAAGGTGGACTTGAAAATATGAGATATTCAGTTTCAGATACAGCGCAGTGGGGCGACTTCGTATCAGGGCCACGCGTTGTAACGGAAGATACGAAGAAAGCGATGGGTACAGTGCTAGCAGAAATTCAAGATGGTACATTTGCAAGAGGTTGGATTGCAGAGCATAAAGCAGGAAGACCGAATTTCCATGCGACAAATGAGAAAGAGAATGAACACGAAATCGAAGTAGTTGGACGTAAATTACGTGAAATGATGCCTTTCGTACAGCCGCGAGTAAAGGTAGGGATGAAATAATATGAAGCAGATTTTGTTCATGGATACGACGCTACGTGATGGCGAACAATCACCAGGAGTGAATTTAAATGAACAAGAGAAATTGCAAATTGCAAGGCAATTAGAAAGACTAGGGATTCATGTTATGGAAGCTGGCTTTGCAGCAGCTTCCGAAGGGGATTTTCAATCGGTAAAACGTATCGCGAATACAATTCAAAATGCTACAGTTATGAGTTTAGCTAGAGCGAAAGAAAGCGATATTCGAAGAGCATATGAAGCTGTGAAAGGTGCGGTATCTCCTCGTTTACACGTATTTTTAGCTACGAGTGATATTCATATGAAATATAAACTTTGTATGTCAAAAGAGGATGTGTTAGATAGTATTCATCGTTCTGTTACACTTGGAAAATCATTATTTCCAACAGTACAATTTTCTGCAGAAGATGCGACAAGAACAGCAAGAGATTTTTTAGCTGAGGCAGTAGAAGTTGCGATTCGTGCAGGAGCCAATGTAATTAACATTCCAGATACAGTTGGATATACGAATCCAGAAGAATATTATTCTCTTTTTAAGTACTTACAAGAATCCGTTCCTTCATATGAAAAAGCAATTTTCTCTTGTCATTGTCACGATGACCTTGGAATGGCTGTAGCAAATTCGTTAGCTGCAGTTGAAGGGGGAGCATTGCAAGTAGAAGGAACAATTAATGGAATTGGAGAGAGAGCAGGGAATGCGGCGTTAGAAGAGGTTGCAGTTGCTCTTCATATTAGAAAAGATTTCTATCAAGCAGAGCCTTCTATGACGCTAAAAGAAATTAAAGCGACAAGTACATTAGTAAGCAGATTAACAGGTATGGTTGTACCGAAAAATAAAGCGATTGTTGGAGCAAATGCATTCGCTCATGAATCAGGCATTCATCAAGATGGTGTATTAAAAGAAGTGACAACATATGAAATTATTGAACCAGCGCTAGTAGGCGAATCTCAAAATCTATTTGTACTTGGAAAACATTCTGGGCGTCACGCGTTTACAGAAAAAATGAAAGAACTTGGCTATGAATTTACAACGGAAGAACGAGATGCAGTGTTTGAAGCGTTTAAAAAATTAGCTGATCGTAAGAAGGAAATTACGGAGGAAGATTTACGAGCACTTATGCTTGGTGAAGCAGCATTTGCGGCTCAGCAATTTAATATTACGCAACTGCAAGTACATTTCGTATCAAATAGTACACAATGTGCGACAGTTGTACTAAAAGATGAGGAAGGAAATGTATTCGAAGATGCAGCTACTGGCTCTGGTAGTATTGAAGCAATTTATAATGCAATCCAAAGAATTTTAGGATTAGAATGTGAATTGGCGGATTATCGCATACAATCTATTACACAAGGTCAAGATGCACTGGCTCATGTTCATGTTGAATTAAAAGAAGGAACACATCAAGTATCAGGTTTTGGTGTTGCGCAAGACGTATTGGAAGCGTCGGCGAGAGCATATGTCCACGCAGTGGGGAAATTGAAATCTTTTATCCAGCTGGTGAAATAAGTGTTTGATAGGTGAGAGGGGCTATTCTCACCTATTGAATTAAAGTTCTGAAAATTCAGTTAAAAGGAGTGTTGAAATTGGAAAAACGTATCGTTTGTTTAGCTGGTGATGGGGTTGGACCGGAAGTTATGGAAAGTGCGAAGGAAGTATTGCATATGGTAGAAAGGTTATACGGTCATCATTTTCATTTGCAAGATGAGTACTTCGGCGGGAGTGCTATCGATTTAAATGGGCAACCATTACCACAACGAACGCTTGCCGCTTGTTTAGCAAGTGATGCGGTTTTACTAGGAGCAGTTGGTGGACCAAGGTGGGATAGTGCGAAAGAAAGACCAGAGAAAGGATTATTAGCTTTAAGAAAAGGGCTCGGTGTATTTGCGAACGTTCGCCCTGTAACGGTAGAAAGTGCAACGGCACATTTATCGCCATTAAAAAAGGCTGATGAAATTGATTTCGTTGTGGTTCGTGAATTAACAGGTGGGATTTATTTTTCTTATCCGAAAGAACGAACCGACGAAGTAGCAACGGATACACTTACGTATCATCGCCATGAAATTGAACGTATCGTTTCTTATGCTTTTCAATTAGCGAGTAAACGGAAGAAAAAAGTAACATCTATTGATAAGGCGAATGTTTTAGAATCTAGTAAACTATGGAGAACTGTAACAGAAGAAGTAGCACTTCGTTATCCAGATGTTGAACTAGAACATATTTTAGTAGATGCAGCTGCTATGGAGTTAATTCGGAATCCAGGACGGTTTGATGTAATTGTAACAGAAAATTTATTTGGGGATATTTTAAGTGACGAAGCTTCCGTATTAGCTGGATCATTAGGAATGCTTCCGTCAGCAAGTCACGCGGAAAAGGGTCCTTCATTATACGAGCCTATTCACGGATCGGCACCGGATATTGCCGGGAAAAATAAGGCGAATCCAATTGCGATGATGCGCTCTGTTGCCATGATGCTTGGACAATCGTTCGGATTAACGAGAGAAGGGTGTGCAATTGAAGAAGCGATTTCAGCAGTCCTTAAATTAGGAAAATGTACAGCAGATATCGGGGGGACTGAAACGACAACTTCATTTACGAAGGCAGTAATGCAAGAAATGGAAGAGCAAGCGCTAGTAGGGAGAGGAAGATAATGGGGAAAAGGTTGCTAGATAAACTTTGGGAAAGACACGTAGTTGCGACAAATGAAAATGGATTAGATTTATTATATATCGATCTGCACCTTGTTCATGAAGTAACGTCACCGCAAGCCTTTGAAGGCTTGCGGCTTACAAATCGAACGGTACGCAGACCAGATTTAACATTCGCAACGATGGATCATAATATTCCAACGAAAGATGTTTGGAATATTACCGATCGCATTGCGAAGCAGCAATTAGATACACTTCGGGAAAATTGTAAACAATTTCAGGTGCCGTTAGCAGATATCGGAGATGAAGAGCAAGGGATCGTTCATGTTATCGGACCAGAACTTGGGCTCACGCAGCCAGGAAAAACAATTGTTTGTGGTGATAGTCATACAGCAACGCACGGTGCGTTTGGCGCGCTAGCATTTGGTATTGGTACGAGTGAAGTGGAACATGTATTGGCAACGCAAACGTTATGGCAAAGAAAACCGAAAGCGATGGGAATTGAGTTAAAAGGAAAATTACAGAAAGGCGTTTACGCAAAAGATATTATTTTGCATCTCCTTTCAAAGTACGGTGTAGCAGTTGGAACTGGATACGTAATGGAATTTTACGGAGAGACGATTCAGGCTATGGAGATGGAAGAGAGAATGACGCTTTGTAATATGGCGATTGAAGGAGGAGCAAAAGCGTGTATTATCGCGCCGGATGAAAAAACAGTTGCTTATGTAAAAGGACGTAAATATGCACCGAGAGACTATGAAACTTTCGAGAAGAAATGGTTTGAACTTTATACAGATGCAGATGCAATTTATGATTTACATATTTCGATAGATGTTACAGATTTAGCGCCATACGTTACGTGGGGAACAAATCCGAGTATGGGAGTTCGTATTGATGAGAAATTGCCAGAAAAACATGATGTAAATGACGAAAGAGCATTTTCTTATATGGGATTAAGCCCTGGACAAAGTACGTATGATATTCCAGTTCAGCATGTTTTCATTGGATCTTGTACAAATTCCAGGCTCTCTGATTTAGAAATTGCTGCAGCTGTTGTGAAAGGGAGAAAGGTAAAAGAAGGTGTGCGAGCACTCGTTGTACCTGGATCGAAAAGAGTAAGGGACGCGGCGATGCAAAAAGGACTACATCACATATTTGAAGAAGCAGGATTTGAATGGAGAGAACCTGGATGTTCCATGTGTCTTGGAATGAATCCAGATCAAGTACCTGAAGGAGAGCATTGCGCTTCAACTTCAAATCGTAATTTTGAAGGAAGACAAGGAAAAGGAGCACGAACGCATTTAGTTAGCCCAGCAATGGCGGCAGCAGCTGCGTTATATGGTCATTTTGTTGATACAAGAAAGGAGAGTTATGATGGAGCCATTTCGTATTCATAAAGGTACTGCCGCAGTACTTATGAATAATAACATTGATACGGATCAAATTATTCCGAAGCAATATTTAAAGAGAATTGAAAGAACTGGGTTTGGAAAGTTTTTATTTGATGAGTGGCGATATGATAATGAACGACACGAAAACCCTAATTTCCCACTAAATGCACCAGATAGAAAAGGAGCAAGTATATTAATTACAGGTGATAATTTTGGATGTGGTTCTTCAAGAGAACACGCGCCGTGGGCACTTGCTGATTATGGTTTCCGCGTAATTATCGCGGGAGGGTTTGCAGATATTTTTTATATGAATTGTATGAAGAATGGTATGTTACCAATTGTAATGGATAAAGAAATGCGAGAAAAGCTTGCCCAAACGGATGCAAGAGAACCAATAGAAGTAGATTTAGAGAATGAAGTAATTACAACAAGTACGCACAGGTTTCATTTTACAATCGAGAAAATGTGGAAAGAGAAATTATTAAATGGTTTAGATGAAATTAGTATTACAATGCAATATGAACAAGAAATAAAAGAGTATGAAAGAAGGATAGCTGTATATTAAAAGATAACGGAATATTTAAAATGTATTTACATTCAGAATTAAGTATTATATACTATGTAAAAATTAGAGGAGAAAGGGAGTAAGTATTATGAAAACAATGCAATCTATTAAAATGCTTACACAACTACATCATCATACATAAAGCCCTTGAACCTAGCGTGAAAACGTGTAGGTGCAAGGGTTATTCCCGTTGTACCTACACGCTACTAAAGAGCCTTGTAGGTATATTTTATCTACAAGGCTCTTTTTATTTTCGGTTTAGGTGCATGAAATAAGCATACATTAGAAAGGGAAAGGTGTGAGAATTTCGATGACAAAATGGAAACGGGCAAATCCAAATGGAACGAGAGATTATTTATTCGAAGAATGTACGTTAATTGAAGAAGTGGAGCAAAAATTAAGGCGTACTTTTTTAGAGAGAGGTTATGAAGAAATAAGGACACCAACAATTGAATTTTATGATGTGTTCGCCTTTCAAAGCAGGCCGATAGATGAAGAAAAGATGTATAAATTTTTTGATGAAAAGGGGAGGATTATCGTATTGCGTCCAGATATGACAATTCCTTTAGCGAGAGTGATCGGAACGCAGAGGTGTGATACACCACTTAAAGTGACGTATAGCGGAAATGTATTTCGAGCGAATGAGTCCCTTACTGGAAAATATAATGAGATCGTGCAAAGTGGTATTGAAATTATCGGTATTGATAATGTAAGAGCTGAAATTGAATGTGTTATAAGCGTCATTCAATCACTTCAAAAGTTGAAGGTGCAATCTTTTACAATAGAGATTGGGCAAGTACAGTTATATAAATGTATTGTCAAAAAGCTCTCCATTCATGAGGAAGAAGAGAAAGTTCTTAGAACATATATTGAAAGTAAAAATTATGCCGCTTTATCCAATTTTATTAGAGATAAGAAATTAGATCGATGTGATGAAACAGTAAAGTTACTGGAGAAATTACCGAGGTTATTTGGGAATTTAGAAGTGATTGAGGAAGCAGAAAAACTCGCCTCAAGTAATGAAATGAAAATGGCTATTACAAGAGTGAAAGAAATATATGAAGCAATTGAAAAACTAGGCTATGGATCGTATATATCCATTGATTTAAGTATGATTCAACATTTGGACTATTATACAGGTGTTATTTTCAAAGGGTATATATATGAAATTGGGGAAGAAATTGTTAGTGGCGGAAGATATGATGAGTTAATTGGAAATTTTGGAGAAATGTTACCGGCTGTTGGACTCGCGGTGCAAGTTAATCAAATTGTAAAGGCGCTGCAAGAGCAGCAAGAGCCATATGAACGAAAGAGAATAGATATTATGATTCATTACGAGTTAAATAGATTAGCAGAAGCGGAACGATTACGAAATTTACTTCAAAAGGACGGGAAAAAAGTAGCGCTATCTTTATTCTCTAATTTAAATGATACTTTTCAATTTGCTAGAAAAAATCAAATTGTAACGGTCGTTGAGGCAAAGAACGAATCATTAGTGGAATATGTATGGAAAGAGAAATGGGTCGTCCAGAAAGAAGGAGAAACTTCATGCGTAACATTCAAATTGCGTTAACGAAAGGGAGATTAGAAAAACATGTGATTCCGCTCTTTGAGCAGATTGGAATTGATTGTTCAGAGCTCAAAAATAAAGGAAGAAAACTTGTCTTTCAAAGTAAAAATACGGATATCTCATTTATTTTAGTGAAAGCAGTAGATGTTGCTACTTATGTAGAACATGGAGTAGCGGATATCGGAGTCGTTGGAAAAGATATTTTAATGGAAAACGAGAAAGATATTTATGAAATGTTAGATTTAGGAGTAGGCGTGTGTAAGTTTTGTGTCGCTTCTATTCCTACTTATAATCCGAAGAGCTACCGGAAGAAATGCATTGCGACGAAATATCCACATATTACTTCTAACTATTTTCATGATAAAGGAGAGGATGTAGAAATTATTAAAATAGAAGGTTCTGTAGAAATTGCTCCTATTCTTGGATTGGCAGATGCGATTGTTGATATTGTTGAAACAGGAAAAACATTACAAGAAAATGGACTCATTGTATTTGAGGAAATGTATTCTATATCTGCTCGAATGATTGTAAATAAGGCTGCATTAAAAACTAAAAAAGACGAAATATTCAGTATTATAAATATGATGGAGCAAGAAATTTTGTCAGGAAAATAGGGGGACTTGTAATGGAAATCGTTTTTGAAGATTTTCAAAAGGCGTTATCGAAAATAAAATTGCTACGAGAAAACGCTAATATAATAGAAGAAACTGTTCAAAGAAATGTAAGTGAAATCGTTCAAAATGTAAGGGAGAGTAGGAATGAGGCCTTATCTTTTTATACAAAAAAGTTTGATGGTGTAAAGATGAAAGAGTTTCGTGTAAGTGAAGAAGAAATAAAACGAGCGAGTATGTTTGTAGAGAATTCATTTTTAGAAGCGTTACAAGAGGCGAAGAAAAACATTATTTCGTACCATGAAAAGCAAAAAAGACAATCGATGTTCGATTGCGCGAGTAAAGGCATCATGAGAGGACAAATCATTCGGCCATTAGAGAATGTAGGCGTATATGTGCCAGGCGGAACTGCTTCGTATCCTTCGTCAGTATTAATGAATGTATTGCCAGCAAAACTCGCTGGTGTGAAAAAGATTGTAATGGCAACACCGCCAAGAGAAGGAGGAATTGATCCACATATTTTAGTTGCTGCAAGTCTTGCAGGAGTAGATGAAATTTATACGATAGGTGGTGCGCAAGCAATTGCTGCTTTAGCATACGGGACGGAATCGATTCCGAAAGTGGATAAAATAGTTGGACCAGGAAATTTGTACGTCGCTCTAGCGAAACGAGAAGTATATGGAATAGTAAATATCGATATGATTGCTGGACCGTCAGAAATTGTAGTTATTGCAGATGAAACCGGCAATGCAAAATATATTGCTGCTGATTTATTATCACAAACAGAACATGACGAGAGAGCGACAGCAATTTGTATTACAACAAATATAGAGTTAGCAAAAAAAGTAGAAAAAGAGATAGAAAGGCAGTTAGAAACATTACCAAGAAGCGAAATTGCACGTGAATCAATAAAGAGAAATGGGGCCATTTTTATCGTTCCTTCTTTAGAGGAGGCGCTAAAGTTATCGAATGAAATTGCCCCGGAACATTTAGAGTTACATATAAAAGAACCGATGAATGCTCTAGCTTATGTGAAACATGCAGGATCTATCTTTCTTGGACCATATGCACCAGAACCGCTCGGGGATTATTTAGCAGGACCGAATCACGTGTTACCGACAAGTGGAACGGCAAGGTTTTTCTCACCGTTATCAGTCGATGATTTTGTGAAAAAATCAAGCTTTCTGTCTTATACAGAGGAAGCATTAAGAGATGTAAAACATCATATTGTAGAGCTTGCCAATAAAGAAGGGTTACATGCGCATGCGAGAGCAATTCAAATAAGATTTGAGGAGGAAGAATAATGCGTGGGTCTAGTCAAATACGTGAGACGACAGAGACAAAAATAAAATTAAGTTTACAGCTTGATGATGGGAAGAACGTTTCTGTACGAACGGGAGTTGGTTTTTTTGATCATATGCTAACTTTATTTGCAAGGCATGGAAGATTCGGTTTGCAAGTGGAGGCAGAAGGGGATGTATTCGTTGATGCACATCATACAGTTGAGGATGTTGGGATTGTACTCGGAAATTGTTTGAAAGAAGCATTGCACAGTAAAGAGGGGATTAACAGGTACGGCTCAGCATATGTACCGATGGATGAGTCTTTAGGCTTTGTTGCAATTGATATAAGTGGACGCTCATATATTGTATTTCAAGGAGAATTAACGAATCCGAAGCTTGGGGATTTTGATACAGAACTAACGGAAGAATTTTTTAGAGCAGTTGCTCATGCTGCCAATATTACATTACATGCTCGTATTTTATACGGAAGCAATACACATCACAAAATTGAAGCGTTATTTAAAGCGTTTGGTAGAGCGCTTAGAGAAGCAGTCGAAAGAAATGCCAATATTACTGGTGTAAATTCAACGAAAGGGATGTTGTAATTGATTGCCATTATAGATTATGGAATGGGAAACATTCGTAGTGTAGAACAAGCATTAAAGCATATTGGAGCAGCGTATATCGTAACGAGTGATAAAGAAGAGATTTTTAGAAGTGATGGAGTGATTTTACCAGGAGTAGGTGCATTTCCAAAAGCAATGGATGTATTGGAAGAAAAAGATTTAGTACGTGTGTTACAAGAAATTGGGCGTTCCAGAAAACCACTTCTAGGTATTTGCCTAGGAATGCAGCTTTTATTTGAAAAAAGTGAGGAACTACAAGACTGTAACGGGTTAAGTTTATTGCCAGGCGTTATTCGAAAGTTAAAGGTTCCTTATAAAATTCCTCATATGGGATGGAATGAGTTAAAGAAAGAAGGAGAAATAGCGCTTTGGAATGGAGTAGAGGACGGTTCTTTCGTATATTATGTCCACTCTTATTACGCAGATTGTCCAAATGAAATTGTATATGGAATAAGTGAATATGGAGTGAAAGTACCTGGTTTTGTAGCAAAAGGAAATATATACGGTGCGCAGTTTCATCCTGAAAAAAGTGGTGACATTGGCATGCAAATGTTGAAAAATTTTAAAGGAGTGGTAGAAACATGGAAATCTTCCCAGCTATCGATTTAAAAGAAGGGAGATGCGTTAGACTGTATCAAGGAGAATTTAGTAAAGAAACAGTAATGAATGAAGACCCAGTTGCGCAAGCGATTATATTTGAAACATTTGGAGCGAAACGGTTGCACATTGTTGATTTAGATGGTGCAGTTGCTGGTGAGTCGTTAAACTTGTCCGTCATTGAAAGAATTTGCAAGGCAGTACGTATTCCAGTGCAAGTTGGCGGAGGAATTCGATCACTTGTATCCGTAGAGAAATTATTTTCAGTAGGAGTAGATAAAGTGATTTTAGGAACAGCCGCTCTTTATGATAAGCCATTTTTAGAAGAGACAGTTCGTCTATATAAAGAAAAAATCATCGTCGGAATTGATGCGAAAAATGGTTTTGTAGCAACGAGAGGCTGGCTTGATGTGTCTGAAATTTCTTACATTGATTTAGCAAAACAAATGGAGAAGATAGGTGTTCAAACGATTGTGTTTACAGACATTTCGAAAGACGGGACACTTGCAGGACCGAATATAGAACAATTGGAGTTACTACAAAAAAGCGTTTCTACTCGACTGATTGCTTCTGGAGGAATTGCATCTATACAAGATGTGAAAAAGTTAAATGATATGAACGTATACGGTGTCATAATTGGTAAGGCTCTTTACGAGAAAACGATTGATTTAGAAGAAGTGCTAGAGGTAACAAAGTTATGTTAGCGAAACGCATTATTCCATGTCTAGATGTGAAAGAAGGGCGAGTCGTAAAGGGTGTAAATTTTATAGGACTACAAGATGTCGGGGATCCTGTTGAAATAGCAGCTTTATATAATGATGCGGGAGCAGATGAAATAGTATTTTTAGATATTACGGCAACGCATGAAGGACGAAAAACGATTATAGATGTTGTAGAAAAAACGGCTTCAAAAGTATTTATTCCTCTTACAGTTGGCGGAGGAATTTCAAGTGTGAAAGATATGTACAATTTACTAAGAGCTGGAGCAGATAAAGTTTCAATTAACTCAGCAGCAGTGCGAAATCCAAAATTAATCGAAGAAGGGGCACAGCACTTTGGTTCACAATGTATTGTTGTCGCAATTGATGCTAGAAAAGTAGCGGAGGATAAGTGGAATGTATATGTGAACGGCGGAAGAGTTGATACGGGAATGGATGCAATCGGGTGGGCAAAGCGCGTTACAGAGCTAGGCGCAGGCGAAATTTTATTAACGAGTATGGATGCAGACGGAACGAAAAACGGATATGACCTTCGTTTAACAGAAGAAATTTCAAAAAGTGTTTCCGTACCTGTCATCGCGTCAGGTGGATGCGGTCATGCTGATCACATTATAGAAGTGTTTCAAAAGACAACAGTTGATGCAGCATTAGCGGCATCAATCTTTCATTACGGTGAGGCGACAATAGGGGACGTAAAGAGAAAGTTAAGAAATGCAAATGTTGAGGTGCGGCTATGAAACCTAACTTTTCAAAAGGACTATTACCAGCAGTTGTAATTGAAGAAGATACAAAAGAAGTTTTAATGCTAGCTTATATGAATGAAGAGGCATATGAAAAAACAATAGAAACGAAAAGAACATGGTTTTATTCTCGTTCAAGAAGGTCGTTATGGAATAAAGGAGAAACATCAGGTAATGTCCAACATGTGCAATCTCTTTATTTAGATTGTGATCAAGATTCAATCGTTGTTGTCGTAAAGCAAGTAGGGCCTGCATGTCATACGGGAGAAAAAACATGTTTTCATTACAAAATTATATAGGGGGATACATATGAAAAACGCCTTTACATTACTATTCGAAACAATTAAAGAACGAAAGAGAAATCCACTTTCTGAATCATATACAAATTACTTGTTTTCAAAAGGAGAAGATAAAATTTTAAAGAAAATTGGTGAGGAATGTACGGAAGTAATTATTGCATCCAAAAATAATGATAACGAAGAGCTAGTGAAAGAAATGGTTGATGTAATGTATCACTGCTTCGTTTTATTAGCCGAAAAAAATATATCATTAGAAGATATTATGGAGGAAGTGACAGAAAGAAATGGGAAGCTTTCGAGAGTAGGGGACAGAAGAGAAATAGATACATTATAGGGGGAATATGTATGAAGGTGGATTATCACATTCATTTAGAAGAAGGGCCATATTCAATAGGATGGCTAGCTAAAATAAATGAATCATTACAACATTATGAACCGCTAAAAGAAGAAAAACATTCTATGGAATGGCTTGTGAAAACACAAGAACGCCTGCAAAGACGTGTGAATGAAGGGCCATTTACAATGAAATGGATTGATTTATATTTAGAAGAAGCTTTGCGAAAAGGGATAAAAGAAGTTGGTATTGTCGATCATTTATATCGTTTTTATGAAGCGAAAGAATACTATGAAACATATGTTGATATTAGTGATTCGGGGCTTGGACGTTTACAAAAGGAATGGTTAGACCAAGTAAGGGTAGCTTCACTACATGATTTTACAAAGGCAATTGAAGAGGCGAAAGAACGGTGGAGTAAAAGAGGTGTTACGCTTAAACTTGGAATTGAAGCAGATTATTTTATTGGTGGTGAACAACAATTACAATCTTTACTCGCATTAGGAGATTTTGATTATGTAATTGGTTCTGTTCATTTTTTAAATGGCTGGGGATTTGATAATCCAGATACGAAAGAATATTTTAAGGAACATGACTTATATGTTTTATATGATACGTTTTTCAAAACGGTTGAGTGCGCAGTTCGTTCTGAGTTATTTGATATTATTGCTCATCTTGACAACATAAAAGTATTTAATTATCGATTAGATGAGAATGAACAACTTTCTTATTATAAGAAAATTGCGCGTGCATTAGTAGAAACAAATACAGCAACGGAAATAAATGCGGGATTGTACTATCGCTATCCTGTGCGCGAAATGTGTCCGAGTCCGCTATATTTACAAGTATTAGCTAAACACGAAGTTCCGATTACACTCTCTTCAGATGCTCATTATCCGAATGATTTAGGAAAATATGTGGAAGAGAATATAAAGACGTTACGTAATCATGATATTGCTCACTTAGCTACATTTACGAAACGAGTTAGAACGATGAGATTACTAGAAGAAGTAACAATTTCAAAATGATCACGATTTTTTGATGAAAACCCATCTTTTTGTTCAAAATAAGAAAGAATAAAAAGGAGGGTAAGAAATGTCGAAACAGCAAAATAAACAAAATGTACAAGGTGCACAGCAACAAGCGTATACTTCTGAAACGAATGCTACATCTCAATCCGTTATTGAGGAACAAATTAGTGATACAGTTGCAGAAGGAACGATCGATGTGAAGCTTGGAAAACAATCGCAAGAAAAAGCATAAGAAGAGGGGGAGACTTGCATCTCCTCTTTTTTTGTGGAAAAGTGTCGATTTTCAAAACTATAATCAAATTCCTTGGTTTTTATATGTGGATTTCTTACAATGAAAGATAAGAGAGATCTTATTTTCTATAGAAGAGGTGTTAGTAGTGGCAAAAATATTAGTAGCAGGGAAAATTCCAGCAATCGGATTAGAACTATTAAAGGATCATGATGTAGAAATGTACGATAAAGAGGAGTTAATTTCTTTAGATGAATTAACAGAGCGTGTAAAAGACAAAGATGCATTGTTAAGCCTACTTTCTACAAAGGTGACAAAAGAAGTGATTGATGCGGCACCTAATTTGAAGATTGTTGCAAACTACGGTGCTGGTTACGATAATATTGATTACTCATATGCCGAAAAAAAAGGGATTGCGGTAACGAATACACCGAAAGTATCAACGGAAGCTACTGCAGAACTAACATTTGCACTTCTTTTAGCAGCGGCACGTAGAATTCCTGAAGGTGATACGCTATGTCGTACAACTGGATTTAACGGATGGGCACCGTTATTTTTCTTAGGCCGCGAAGTACATGGTAAGACAATTGGAATTATCGGCCTTGGAGAAATCGGAAAGGCAGTTGCAAAGCGTGCGAAAGCGTTTGGAATGAATGTTTTATATACAGGACCAAATCGAAAGCCTGAAGCTGAAAGTGAACTGGAAGCAACATATGTAACATTGGAAGAATTATTACAAACAGCAGACTTTATTACAATTAACTGTGCGTATAATCCGAAATTGCACCATATGATTGATGAAGAACAGTTCAAAATGATGAAGAAAACAGCGTATATTATAAATGCTTCACGCGGACCAATTATGCATGAAGCGGCACTTGCTCATGCTTTAAAAACAAATGAAATTGAAGGGGCAGCTCTTGACGTGTTTGAATTTGAGCCGAAAATTACTGAAGAGCTAAAAGGATTAAAGAATGTGGTACTTGCTCCTCACGTAGGAAATGCAACATTCGAAACGCGTGATGCGATGGCCGAAACGGCGGTAAGAAATATTTTAGCTGTATTAAATGGCGAAGAAGCTGTAACGCCTGTCAATCAAAAAGTATTCGTTACAAAATAAAAAGAAACCTTCCGGAATTAAAATGTACCCTATAGAATAGACACTTAAAAAAAAGTCTATTCTATAGGGTCTTTCTTGTATAATGAGAGAAAAATGAGAATCGGAGAAATTTCAAAATGACGAA